>NZ_CALEDC010000039.1 GCF_937949835.1 uncultured Campylobacter sp. | reverse complement strand
TATCGTGTGCGCTGCACGAGCGGCTGCGGAGTGAGGTTTAAATTTACGCCTTTCGTTTGTATAGCTTTCCGTCGCATCACGATCTGGTGCAAAAAGCGCGGGTTTAAATTTAGCTTTGCGTTTGCGAAGCTTCGCGCGCGCGGTTGCGTTTGTAGCATTAAGCGCCGAGAATTGCGCGTCTGCCGTAGCGCCTTGTATTCCTAGCGCTTCGGTATCGGCGATTAAATAGCGCCGTAAATTTAATCACAGCTCGCGACCTAAGCCGCCCAGAGGAGCTTGCGCGTACGATAACTGCGCAAAGCGAGCTAACGTAAAAGCAGACGGTGTAGGGGCTGGCAGGGTCGCGATACCCTGCAATACGCCGCGATTAAGCCGCAGCTGTATTACGACTGCGCCGTGCCCGCGCCGCGTTTAAATTTTACCGCGTGTGGCGACGGTGATTGCGGCGCATGTTTGGCATCGCGTACCGTGCCTGTGAGTGCGTCAAAGTTTTGTTATAATGCGCCGCGCAAACGACCGTGTAGATTCGATATCGCAGTCGTGTAGGCGTACGTGCGCTTTGGCATCGCGAGCTTGTTATCGCACGCCGCGCAAACGGCTACGGTGCGGACTTAGACGCTATGTTTGCCGCGCGATGAGTATTTGCCAAATGCGCGTCCGCCGCGGGCTTTGATCCGCAGAGTGCGTATTGCGCCGAAGTGCTTCGCGATTGCAAAGCATGCCGCGCTTGCCACGTGCATAGCTCCGCATCGTGCGAGCAAGCGCAGACCGCGTAAATAAAATTTTATGAAATTTAGAAGTTTTAAATTCCAAATTTCATAGAATTTTGCGAAACGCAAATTTTAAAATTCCATAGAATTTTGGAATTTCGGAAAGGAAAAGAGATGGATTATCTTTGCGCCCCTTGGCGAAGCGAGTATTTTACCGAAAAAAGAAGCGGCTGTCCCTTCTGCGACGCGGCGGCGGATGCGGCGTTTGATGATCGCAACGGCGTGCTTTTTCGCGCGCGGCACTGCTTTGGGGTGATGAACCTCTACCCCTACAGCCCGGGCGCGTTTATGGTGATACCCTACGAGCATGTCGATAATATCGAGTGCCTTAGCGACGATGCGTGGGCGGAGATGAGCCGCTACGTGCGCGCCGGAGTGGGGATCTTAAAGCGCACGCTGGGCGCAAACGGCGTAAATATCGGCATGAACCTCGGCGCCGCCGCGGGTGCGGGCATAGCCGAGCACGTGCACTATCATCTCGTGCCGCGCTGGAGCGGCGATACGAACTTCATCACGACGATCGCAAACGTCCGCGTAAACGGCGTTTCGTTCGCCCCACTTTTTGAGAAGCTAAAAGCGGCATTTGTAGAATTAAATTTAAAGGAGAGATAATGGTTAGCGTAGAGCAGGCGATCGAGGATCTGAAAAACGGCAAAATGCTCGTTATGGTCGATGACGTCGATCGCGAGAATGAGGGCGATTTGGTGTTTGCGAGCACCTTTAGTAGCGCACAGAAGGTAAATTTTGCTATCACGCACGCCCGCGGAGTGCTGTGCGTGGCGCTCAGCCCGCAGATTGCGCAGCAGCTAGATCTAAATTTGATGGTCGATAAAAACACCTCCAGCCACGAGACCGCATTTACCGTCACGATCGACGCGAAGGACGCCAAGACGGGCGTAAGCGCGTATGAGCGCAATATGACGATCGAACTTATGTCGCGCGTTGGCGCTCGCGCGGATGATTTCGTTCGCCCGGGACATATCTTCCCGCTTATCGCCAAAAGCGGCGGCGTGCTCGCTCGCACGGGGCACACCGAGGGTTCAACGGATCTATGCCGTTTGGCGGGGCTTTCGCAAAGCGCCGTGATCTGCGAGATCGTCAAAGACGACGGCGATATGGCGCGCAGGGACGATCTGGAGAAATTCTGCGCGCAGCACGATATCAATATGATCTCGGTCGCGCAGATCGTGCAGTACCGCCTAAAGCACGAAACGCTCGTTAAATTTAGCGAGCCGCGTGAAGGTGTGCTGTGCGGTGAGGCGGCGAAATTTTACGACGTGAGCGATCACGAGGGCAACGAGCACCGCGCCTATATTTTCGGCGAGCCGGGAAAGAGCGCGCAGACGAACGTGAAATTTCATAAAATTTCAAGCGATCTGGAGTTTTTAAGCGATACGAAATTTAACGATTTCATGCGCGATCTGGACATTTTGCGCAAAGAGGGCGGCGTGCTTTTGATGCTAAAATCCGCGCAAAATCGCGCCGATTTTAAGAGCTTTGGCATCGGGGCGCAAATTTTAGCGCATCTGGGCGTGAGAAAAATCAAAATTTTAAGCAAGAGCGAGCCGAAAGACTACGCGGGGCTTAGCGGTTTTGGGATCGACATAGTTTGATAGCTCACATCGATTTGGACAGCTTCTTCGTCTCTGTAGCGAGGCTTGCCGATCCTACGCTTGCGGGCAAAAAGATCGCAGTCGTCGGAGGCGGCGACGAGGAGATTTTCGGCGGCAAGAGCGAGCTTGGCAGCGTGATTTTAAGCGCGAGCTACGAGGCCAGAGCGGACGGCGTGCACTCGGCGCAGCCCGTTAAAATCGCGCTCGGACTCTGCCCGCAGCTGATTTTGGTGCGCTCGCAGCACGGCGAATACCGAAAAATTTCACGCAAAATTTATGAGTTTTTACTAAGCTTTACGCCCGAGATCGAAAAATTTAGCATCGACGAGTTTTTTCTAAATTTACGCGGTACGGCATACGACGCGGACGCGCTGGGCTTTGCCGCGTTTTTGCAAAGCGAGATTATGCGCCGCTTTAGCCTTCCGTGCAGCGTCGGTCTTAGCGAAGCAAAACTGATCGCAAAACTCGCTACGGGCCTTGCTAAGCCCTTCGGCGTGCGGCAAATTTTAAAATCGCAAATCGCGCGCGAGCTATCCGCCGTGCCTGTGGCAAAATTCCCGGGTATCGGCAAGGCGGCGCAAAAAACGCTCGGCAAATACGGCATCGTAAGCTTCGGCGACGCGCTAGGGCACAGAGAAATTTTTGAAAAGATGGGCGCAAACGGCAGGAAAATTTTCGCAGCCCTTAGCGGCGAGGATGAGGGCGAGGTCGTCTCAAAGCGCGAGCGCAAGAGTATCGGCTTTGGGCGTAGCTTCGCGCCGTGCGCCGATCGGGACGAACTGCGGCGTAAAATTTTAATTTTGGCGCGCCATTTGGCGGGCGAAGTGCTCGCAAAGGGCCTAAAGCCCGCGACGTATGATTTAAAGATCCGCTACAAATCGCGCGAGGAGTTTTCGCATCAGATCAGCCAGGATAGGGCGTTTAGTCTAAGCTTGCTGAGCGAGACCGCGCTTGAGCTGTTTGAGCTCTGCGACGTGAAAAAAGGCGCGCAGATAATCCACGTAGCGCTAAATCTTTCAAATTTTAGCGGCAGATCGGGCGGCTCGCTGCTCTTTGGCGAGATCGATAAGAAGCAGCAGAGCTTGGATCGATCTTTAAGCAGGATTTGGGAAAAATTCGGCATCGAAAAGCTAAAAAAGGCAAGCGAAATTTGATTAAATTTAAAGGAAAAAGATGAAATTAGGCGAGCTATATTCGGTGATCTGCATAATCTTTGCGACGAATTTT
>NZ_CALEDC010000038.1 GCF_937949835.1 uncultured Campylobacter sp. | reverse complement strand
CGAAACGGCAGCTACGAGCAGATCCGCAGCACTTTTCAAAACGGCGCGTGGCAAAACGCGACGATGAGTAAGCATGAGCTTAACGCCGCAAAGGGCGAGGAGGTCGTTACGAGCTTCATCTGGAACGACGAGAAGGGCGCGTGGGATAATATGAGCAAACAGACCGTTATCAAGAAGGGGGCGGATCTTAATATGACCTCGTATCTGTGGGACGAGCGGCTTAAAGAGTGGGTCAAAAGCTACTCAAACGGCGAAATTTACGACAAATCGGACGAGCGCCCGCTCGTGCAAAGCCACGAATCAAATTCCAGTAGCGGCAAATACGTCTATAGCTACGACGAGCACGGCAGCAATACAGCGATGGATATCTACAAGCTTGATGCGAGCGGCAAATGGGTGCAAACCGGGCGCTCGGAGGCCACTTACGATACCCAAATCCCGGCTGATAGCGTGGGGCACGGAGCCGCGCTGATGATGTTTGAGATGCCTAGTATCTACGCGATAACGAGCTTTAAGGAATTTAAGCTTAAAGACGGCAAATCCGAGCTCATAACGGAAAAGACGTGGAAATATAAAAAGATAAAGTAGCGTTTGAAGATGCGTCGGTAAAATTTAGCCGCGAAATTTTATTTGCGCGGCGTTGCACGCGTGCTGCGATTAAATTTTATCGTCGCGGCGTCGCGTTTAAATTTGACGGACGCGGTGTTGCGCGAGCTTTGCGTTTAAATTTAGCGGACGAGCAATATTCGTGTGAGTGTCGCGATTAAAATTTAGCGGCATAGCGGTATTTATGCGAGAGTCGCGGTTAAATTTAGCTAGCGCGGAGGTATTCGTGCGCCGCGTAAATTTTAAAATTTAAATCCTACGCCGCGGCAGGTCCGCACGCAGCGGCGGCAAAAGGAAAGGTTGAAAAATGGTTTTAATTAGAGCGGTAAGGGCGGCTATTTCGGCTTTAATTTCGGCGAGTATCTGTTTTGCCGCCGTAGAGGCGCAAGATCACGGCTCGGCAAGCGGACAAAAACAGACGATAGGTGGCGGCGAAAGAGATGACCAGCCGCCCGCAGGCAAGCAAAGTAGCGAAATAAGCGCAATAAAGCGCGCAGACGAGCAAGGCGGCGAGGCGCAAAATTTTAAAATCAAAAGGCGCTATTTTCGCAGCTGTTCGTGCCTACACAAACAAAAATCAAAGGAGCCCGCCCGCCTCTACGATGAAATTTCGCAAGAGCAGGCCGAAAGATCGGCGGCCTATTTCATCGGCTATTTCAAAGAGGGCAAGCTAAGCCGCTATGAGAAAATTTATGAAGGCGAGAGAGCCTTTTCGAGCGAGGATATAAAGCGGTAAACGCGATTTAAAATTTAAATAAAGGAGCGGTCATGAGAGGTGGTTTTAAAATTTTGCCCGAGGATGCGGCAGATTTTGCAGCGGTAAATTTAAAGGCGCGAGCGATTATTTCGGCGGGCGCTTTTAGGGCGCGAGCGGCGGTAAATTCGAGGGCGCGGACGGCAGTTTTAGCAAGCTCCATTTTGGCGGCGACATTAGCGCTTGCGATGCCAGCAGGCGCAACCGAGACGGGCGAGACGCACGAAACGGCATCAAATTTCAAAGCGCGAACGGATAAAATTTGCCTGCAAAAGACGGGCTACAAAACAGAGGGCGGCGCCGTGCCGCGCTACGAATATGAAGTGAGCCAAAACTACGACGCCAAAGCCCGCCGCTTAGAAAAAATTTACAGAAAGAGCAGCGAAGAGGGAGCATCCGTATCGAAAAGCTTTAGCAAATTTGACGAAAGCGGCGAGCGCGAGATCGAAAATGTCGAATACGACTGGGACGCGGATACAAACAAATTGCGCGAAACGGCGATAAGCAAGCAGGAGATCGCAAAGGACGGTTCAAAAATTTATTTCAGCCTGCAAAGCAAGGACGGCAAGCCATACGAGGGTGAAAAAGCCGTCGAAAAGCGCGAGGGCAAAACGGAAATTTTACAAAATTTCACGCTAAAAAAGGGCAGATGGACGCCGACGCACCTTACAAAAAGGATTGTCGATGAAAACGACAGAAACAATTTCGTAGCGACCTATGAATGGAACGCCAAAGCGAAAAAATGGATGCCGTACGAAAAATCGATATACCACTACAACGGCGACGTTTACGCGGGCTCCGAAGGCTACGCGTGGCGCGGCAAATGGGTACCGCTTACAAAACATACCGTCTTTACGGCGGCGGACGGAACGCGCAGCGAGATAAATTTTATATGGAAGGACGGCATCTGGCAGCGCGACGAAAAGGCCTTATACAAAATCGAACCTAAGCATAGGCGCTTTAGCGAGCTAAGATCGCGCTGGGACGCCGCAAAAAACGAGTGGAGAGAGTACTACAAAAACGTGCACGAGGAGACCGAGGAAGGCAGGCCTCTGCGCGAGCAAACCATGCTTTGGCGCGAGGAGCTGCAGCGCTGGGAGGTCGTGTTTGAAAACGAGTTTAGCTACGACGCGCGCGGCAATGTGATAAAAAATCGCGCGGCTTCCGACGGCAAGCAGTACGAGTATATCTACGACTACGACGAAGCAGGCAACAACGTCTCCATCACACTGCGCGAGCCTGATGAGAGCGGCAAATGGCGCGAGACGCAAAGGACGCAAAACGTCTTTGAGCCTGAAATTTTAGCGCACGACGTCCTGGATCGCGGCTTCATCGGCGACTACATAGCCGCGGGCGAAAACGCGATCAAAAGCAGCAAGCAGTATTTTCTAAAGGACGGCGAGTTTAAGCTAAACGAAACTCGCGAGTGGGTTTACGGAAAATGCGGGCCGCAATAAAATTTGGAAAATCCCATGAACGAGCCTTATATCGTTAAAATTTCAGATAGCGACGCGATGATGTTCGGCTGCGAAGCGGACGAGCGGGTGCGCGAATTTGCCGCTAAATTTGACGGCTGGGAGTACGAGAGCGAGTTTGAGCGGACCGGCTATCTGCTCGGCACGGACGTTTTTATCGAGGTCGCGAGCGAGGAGAGCTTAAATAAAGGCTCCTTACGCGCTCAAATTCCAAACGAAAAGGCTTTGGACGCTGACGGCGGCACGACGTTTTTGAGCCTACGCGAGTGGGATGGTAAGGAGCATTGGCGGGTTTGCGCGAGCGATGAAATTTTACGCGCGATAAGTGAGGATGAGGACGGCGGCGCGGCGTATCTGCTCCTTAGTCCGCGACATATCGCCGCAGAGGAGCTACGAGACGCCTTTGCGGACAAGCCGCCGCAGGAGTTTGCGCGCATTACCCGTGGCCTCGAAGCCAAATACGACTGCAAAGACCGAATGCTCTGCTACGTCGTTTGCTATTTTACGCCGAAAGGCAAAGAGGGGATGCGGGCGGACTTCGGCGTCTAAATTTAAAGCGCGGCGGATAAATTTAAAATTTGACCGCGCAGCACGCTTGCGCCAAATGGCGAAGGTTTTATCTTACGCGTGAGACCTGCGCCGTATGGGCGCAAGTGAAATTTAAGCGACGAAATTTAAACCGCCGCGACAAGCGAAAAGGGAGCCAAAATGATAAAATCCATAAAATTTGGGGGCGAAAGCATCGAGGAGCTGGAGGTTTGGTACTACGCCCCAAAGCACGAATGTAGCGCGGCGGAGTTCGCGCAGCAGTGCGGCAAGCTCGTGCGCGCGGACTTTGGGCTCGCCTCCCTTTACGAGATAAAATTTGAAAAATTTACGCCGAGCGAGCCCGATGATTTTATGAAAGAGCGGATAACGGCTGCTTTGAGCGCGGCAGGGCTACCTGGCGAGCCTCGTAATTTCGTAATGGGCGGCGAGAACGACTGGGACTGGCAGGAGTGCTCGTTTGAGGCGAGCGAGCAGCGATTTTTACGCGTCTGGGCGACGTCGGCTTGATAAATTTAGCCCGTAGATACTGGCTTTGCGCGCTGGGGTTTTGGGCGAATTTGCCGCAAAGCGCTTGCAAAAGGCGCCGAGCGACGTTAGAATTCCGCGCTACCGCTTATCTCGCGCGTAGTTGCATGCCTTGAAGCGCGATAACGTAAGCCCTGAGCTGGCGCGTACTATTTCGTGCAAATTTACGCGCCGAGGACAGCGGGCGCCCTGCTCTGAACCAAAATTTATTTGAAGGGAAAATATGAAAAACCTATTTCTAGCCGCGCTTGCGGCATTAG
>NZ_CALEDC010000037.1 GCF_937949835.1 uncultured Campylobacter sp. | reverse complement strand
ATCTTTTTAATAAACGCCTCGGTCTTGCGCCATCTTGCTCAAGTAAAGTTTTACCGTATAATTCACAACAGATCACATTTTACTTAAACTGCACAAAATTTTAGTTTAGATTCGTCATATAAAATTTTAGAATAGAATATATCAAGAAACGAGCAGAAAAATACGCGAGACTTTACCAAGCATCTTTATGCCTAATTCGTAGCAATTTTAAATAGAATTTTTTGTAGACAAATTAATACGAAGCAGACGTAAGAATTTTAAAATCAAACGCCCAAAGCTATACGATATAAAATTTAAGAACGTATAATTAACTCGACGCAAAATTTAAAGCATTTCATTAGACTGGGCGGATAATTGAAAAGCCTAAAGGCCAATTTAGCGCAAATTTGCAGCATGGCTCATCAGCGCCACAATCTCTGCTAGGTCGAATTTACCGCCGAAAAAGAGATTGAAAGCAAGCGCGCCCTGATTTATCAGCATCTCTTTGCCGTCTTTTGCAGGCAAATTTTTTGCGCGCGCGGCTTGTAAAAACGGAGTCTGCTTGCCGTAGATCGCATCAAAAGCAAATTTTGCGCGGGATAAAATTTCATCTATTACCCCCTCGGGCGCAGGCAGCGCGTCATCTTTGAGCCCCGCGCCGGTGGCATTGACGATCAGATCGTAGTCTTTGGATTTGAAATTTTCATAGGTAAAAAATTCCTCGCAGCCGAAGTCAAAATCTTTTACGCTGCGGTTTAGAATGTCAAATTTCACGCCGTTTTTGCCTAGAGCGTAGCCAATTGCCCGCGTCGTGCCGCCCGCACCTAAAATAAGCGCATTGCGAATCTCACCAAAGCCCAAGATCGCGCAGAAAAACCCCTGCGCATCGGTGTTAAAGCCGTGCAGCGCGTCGCCTTTTAGCACTAGCGTGTTTACCGAGCCGATCTTCTGCGCCGCCTCGCTTAGGACGTCGCATGCTTTAAATGCGTCGAGCTTAAAAGGCACGGTCACGTTCGCGCCCGTAAGCCTTAAAGCTTCAAATTTAGCGCGCAACTCCTCGCCGCGCTGCAGCAAAACTCGCCCGTAGTAGGCGTCTAGGGCTAGAAATTTTATAGCGTAATTATGAAGTAGCGGCGAGAGAGAGTGGGCGATCGGGTTGCCGAAAACCGCGAATCTATCCACTATTTCACTCGGTAGATATACGCTCCGCTATTGATGCTGCGCATATCGCTAAGTGCCTTTTGTAGCGCCTCGCCCTCAAAAGGTCCAACTAAAATTTTAGTCACGCTCTTGCTGCCGACGTGAGTTTGCAGAGCGATCGGATTATAGCCTTTTTTAGTGATTTTTTTAGTGTCAGACCCGTTTGGATCGTAGGCATTTGATGCGAAAACCTGCACATAACTGCCGTTTGCCACGCTGGTGCTGGTGCTCTTTGCTGCAACGCCAGCCTTTACGCTCTCACTTTTAGACTCTGGCTTGCTAGCTTCTTTTTTAGGCTCGGGCTTAGCGGGCTCTTTCTTGGTCTCTGCTTTAGCATGTTCCTTTTTAGCTTCCGTTTTTGAAGGCTCTTTTTTAACTTCTGTTTTTGCTTGTTTTTCAGGTTCTTTTTTAGGCTCTACTTTCTGCTCGACTTTTCTAATTTCGGTTTTAGAAGGTTCTTTTTTTATCTCGTCTTTTGCAGACTCTTTTTTAGGCTCGGACTTTTTTACGTCCGTTTTTTCAGACTTTTTGGCTTCGTCTTTAGGCTCAATCTTTTTACTTTCTATTTTAACTTCGGATTTTTTTGGCTCTTCTTTGATTTCGGGCTTTTGGATTTCTACTTTCTGTGCTTCAGGCTGAGCGCTTGCGACGACCTTGCTTTCGGAATTAGGCTCTTGGGTTTTTATCTCTACTTTGGTTGGAGCTGCAGATGCTGTATTGGGTTCTGATTTCACCTCTACAGGCTCAGGCTGCGAAGGCTCAGGCTTTTGAACTTGTACGGCAGGCTTTTGCTCCGCTTTGGCAAGCTCTTCTTCACTAGGCATAGTAAGACCTGCGTTAGTATCAATATCGTCTTTATTAATAGCCTTCATTATGATTAAAATGATTAAGAATAAAACTACGACGCCGGCTGCGACGGTAAGACCCTTTTTCAAATTCGCGTTCTTATCGACATTGCCGCTATTGATCACTATGTCGTCTATGCTGCTCATATCGAAATTTTTGTCGTTCATACTCTCTCCTAAGATTATTATTTACTTTGTAAATTCTACCACGCAAAATTTACGAAATAAATAATTCGGGTAAGCTTACCCGAATTTATTAAATTTAATACATCGCGCGGTCGTAGATGATAAAGCGGTGCGCCAAATCCCGCACCTCCTCTTTAACCTGCGCCTGAAGCTTGGAATTTGAGATGTCGCTTAGTACGTCGGCGATTTTATTTCCGATAAACTCAAATTCTTTCTCTTTCATGCCGCGCGCCGTAAGTGCGGGGCTGCCGACGCGGATACCGCTGGTGACGAACGGGCTGCGAGTCTCGCCCGGCACGGTGTTTTTATTCGTCGTAATGCCTGCATTTTCAAGCGCGGCGCTAGCGTCCTTGCCGCTAAAATCTCTATTTAAAAAGCTCATCAAAATCAGATGGTTATCGGTGCCGCCGCTTACTAGATCAAAGCCGCGCTTAACCAGCGTCTCGCCCAAAACTCTAGCGTTTGCCTTGACCTGCTTGGCATAGACCTTCCACTCGGGGCTTAGATTGTGTTTAAAGCCCACCGCCTTTGCGGCGATGACGTGCATTAGCGGGCCGCCCTGAATGCCCGGGAAGATCGCCGAGTTGATCTTTTTAGCAAATTCCTCGTCGTTGGTCATTATGATGCCGCCGCGCGGACCGCGAAGCGTCTTGTGCGTAGTCGAGCTTACGACATGGCAGTGCGGAAACGGATTCGTGTGTTCGCCTGCGACGACGAGACCTGCGACGTGCGCTACGTCGGCGAAAAGAAACGCGCCCACGCTATCGGCGATCTGTCTAAATTTAGCAAAATCTATCTCGCGCGTATAGGCGCTTGCGCCGCAAACGATCATCTTGGGCTTTACGATCTGAGCGATCTCAAGCACCTTATCGTAGTTTATGCGGCCGTCGAGCTCCACGCCGTATTCGAAGCTCTCATACATCTTTCCGCTGCTTGAAACCTTCGCGCCGTGCGTCAAATGCCCGCCGTGGCTAAGCGACATGCCTAAAATTTTCTCGCCCGGTTTCAAAAACGCGGCATATACGCCTTGATTGGCTTGGCTGCCGCTGTTTGGCTGGACGTTTGCAAACTCACAGCCGAAGAGCTTTTTGCAGCGATCAATCGCGATCTGTTCGATCCCGTCTACGAACTCGCAGCCGCCGTAGTAGCGCTTGCCGGGATAGCCCTCGGCGTATTTGTTCGTTAGC
>NZ_CALEDC010000036.1 GCF_937949835.1 uncultured Campylobacter sp. | reverse complement strand
ATCGGGTATTGAAATAGGTTGTTTAGCACGCTATATTTTGCCTCGCGCTCATCGATTCGCGAGATCATCTTGTGCCCCGACACGCCGTAAATTCCGAAGCCCGCTACGTGTCCGCCCGCGCCGTTTCCGATAGGCAGGATATCCGTGCCTTTGTGGCTTAGCTTGATGTAGCCGTAGTTGTCGCGCCCTTTTCGAGCAAGCTTGGTAAGCTCCAAAACCTCGAAATTATCGCTTCCGACAAGTAGTGCGCCCGCAAAGGCGTGGTGCAGCTTCTTATCGATCTCTAGATCGTAGTAGGATTTGTCGATCTTTTTGTATAGCTCCGAGCCCTCGAAAAACATCAGCGAATAAAAGCTGGCGCTATCTAGACCTAGCTCATTTACATAGCGCGCGTCCTCTAGCGCTTCCTCTACGCTTTCGTTGGGGAAGTTGTAGATGATATCGCAGCAGAGCATGCCGTCAAATTTTTCTCTAAGATCTTTTAGTCGCTCGATTGCGCGAGCAGGCTTGTGCACGCGGTTTAGAAGCGCGCGCCCCTGTCTGCTGAAGGTCTGCACGCCGATGCTAAAGCGGTTTACGCCGAAGCTTTGCAGGGCGAGCGCTTTTTGCGTATCTAGATTATGCAGCGTGGTCTCTACGCTGATCGCACAGTCGTCTGCAATCTTGAAATTTTTATGCAGCGCGCCCAGAACCTTTTCGAAGTGAGCTTCGCTAAATACGCTCGGCGTGCCGCCGCCGAAGTAGATACTTTTGATCTTTTTGGTGTCGAAGTAGGGCATCTCGCCGTAGTCTTTGATCTGGCGGATCAAAAATTTAGCGTATTCATCCAGCTCGTCGCCGAGTTTGGAGCGCATCATCGAACAAAATGAGCAGATGTTGTCGCAAAAGGGCACATGCAGATAGATCACGCAGTCGCTGTCTTTCGCGGGCTGATCCAGCGCATCGAACAGCTCGTTTTCGCTTGCGGAAACGCTCTCGAAAAGTTTGGAGCGGTGGTGGGATTTAATGCGTTCTTTAAACATCTATTTCGTTGCCTCCGCGTAAATTTCATCCACCGTCTTGCCGATCTGCGGGCTTCCGCGCAAGATGAGCGTCGGGGCCTTTAAAATTTTGCCCGATTTTACCGCTTTGGTATTTCTAAGGATCGGATTTGCCTTTAAAAAATCCTCCGTCTCGCCGCCTACGATAACCATAATATCGGGGTTTTGCTCCAAGATGTATTCTGCAGATACCGAAGGCGTGCTGCCTTTTAGGCCGTCTGCGATATTTTTGGCGCCTAGGCGAGCGAAAATATCGCCTACTAGGGTTTTGTCGTTAAAGGCCATAGTGGCGTTTGAGCCGAAAAATAGCGCTACTTTTTTGCCGCGAAGAGCGGGTTTGTCTGCAAAAATTCCATCCATCTGCGCGCAAATTTTATCCGCCTCGCTCTCTTTTTTTACGATCGCCGCGACCTTCTTTACGTTTTGGCAGATATCTGCGGTGGAGTTTGCATCCATCGCAAGGCTCTTAAGTCCCAGCTTTTGCAGATTCTCGCTAACGCCTGCGGAGTGGAAGCTCGTAATAACCAGATCGGGCTTAAGCTCGACGATCTTTTCCATATTCGGCTTGACGTAGGTGCCTACGCTCGGTAGTTTCGCGGTTTCTGCCTCCGGGCGGATCTTGCTCATCGAAGTGGTGGCGATCGCAGCGATCTGATCTTGCGCGCCTAAGGCGTAGATGATCTCGACCGCGGCGGGATCAAGTACGACTAGACCTTTGGCGAATACAAAGCTCGCCGAGAGCAAAGCTATAAGAATTTTTTTCATAATTTCTCCTTTTTGGGTAGTATAAACTTTACCCCGTTTTCTTCTACTATTAAGGCTTCAAAGCCGTAAATTTCTTTTATGATCTGCGGCGTAAAAAGCTCGCTCGCACTGCCGCGATACCTCACTACGCCATCTTTTAGCATAAAAATTTCATCGCAAAACAGCGAGGCTAAATTTAGATCGTGCAGCACGATGACGCTCGTTAAATTTAGCGTTTTGGTTAAATTTTCGCATATCCTCATCGCTTCGATCGCGTAGTTTATATCAAGCGCGCCCGTGGGCTCATCGAGCAGTAAAATTTCAGGCTCGCTGACGAGCGCTCTAGCAAGCAACACGCGTCCGAACTCCCCGCCGCTTAGCTCAAATGCGCTACGCTCTAGGAATTTTTTCACGTCCAAAAGCTCTGCCATTTGCTCCACTTTAGCGTGATCGCTCGCATCGTAGCCGCTAAATGCGCTTTTTAGGCGGCAAAACCTGCCCGCAAGTAAAATTTCATTCACGTTCAGCGCGGCTGCGAGGGCTGTTTTTTGCGGCACGAAGCCGATGAGCGCGGCAAGCTCTTTGAGGCTATATTCGCTTGCTTTTTTGCCGTTTATTTCGATGATCCCGCTTGCGGGCTTTAAAATTTGCAATATGTTTTTTAGCAAGGTGCTCTTGCCGCAGCCGTTAGGACCCAAAATCCCGTAAAATTTCCCCCGTTTTAAATTTAACTCTATGCCTCGCAGAATCGCCCGCTTGCCGTAGCTGAAGTTTAGCGCCGAAATTTTCATGCATGCTTCCTAAACGCGAGGTATAGAAAAAAGGGCGCGCCGAAAAAGGAGGTCACCACGCCGATCGGAATTTCTACCGGCGAGAGGGCGTTTTTAGCGATTACGTCGCAAAAAACCAAAAAAACTCCGCCGGTAAGCGCGCTAGCGGGGATCAGCACGGCGTTGCTAGACGTGCGAAGCGCCATACGCAAGGTATGCGGGATGATGAGCCCCACAAAGCCTATCATCCCCGTAAACGCGACCGAAAAGCCGATGATGAGCGAGGAGACGATGAGTAGGCTCTTTTTGGACTTCTCGACGTTGAGTCCCAGCGATTTCGCCTCCTCGTCGCCGTTTAAGATGATATTTAGCTCGTGACGCTTCGCGTAAAAATACGCCATGCAAAACAGCAGCGGCGGTAGCAAAAGCGCGATCTTTTGCCAATTCGCCCCGCCTAGATAGCCCATCATCCACGCCGTAATCCTAAAGCTATCCTCTCCGATAAGATAGACCGCAAAGGAGGTAAATGCGCCCAAAAACGACGATACGGCGATACCTACGATCAGTAGCGTCGAGATCGAGCGGGTGTGAGCGGCGAGCTTAAAGATCACGATCGACAGCGCGCTTGCGCTTAAAAACGCGAAAATTCCGTAAAAAACGTCGCTAAGCCCCAGCAGATAGGCTATGACCGCGCCGAAAGTCGCTGCCGAGGCGATGCCGATGATGTATGGGTCTGCGAGCGGGTTTAAAAACACGCTTTGCACTACCACGCCCGAAGTTGCCAGCAGCGCGCCCACTAAGATGCCCATTACTAGGCGCGGCAGGCGCATTTGCAGCAAGATGAGCTGCTTGGTCTCGTCTATCTCGCCGAAGGTGAAAAATTTTACGATGTCGCCTAGCGAAATGCTCGCTCCGCCGCTACTTATGGCTACTAAAGCAAGCAAGACGAAAGCTGCGATTAGAAAGAGATAAAATTTAAAGCTCATAGCCCACCAGGCGAACTATACGCGCAGATTTCGTCGCGGCGGATATTTTTAAAATTTAAACGGTATCGGGAATTTATGCGCGCGGAATTTATGAAATTCTCGCGGCTCGCATCGTCGTTTTTACGATTTGCGTAGCTTTTGATATCAGCACGAAAAAGTACGTAGCCGCACACCTGATCCGGCATAAATTTCCTCCTAAAAGTATTCGCGATTTTTATTAAGAAATTAAAATCGTTATCATGGGATTTTATCGCTTGATTTCTTAAACCGCGATAAATTCCGTAACGGCTAAGAGCTGCGGAGCTAAATTTGGGCGATTAAATGTTAAAATTTTGTGCGCCGCCAAGCCGTCTATTTAAATTTGAAATTCAAAATTTAGGCGTTAAATTTAAACGCCGAAAGAGCTCTTTTTAATTTCGCGATTCAGCTTTAAATTATAAAAACGCCGATAAAATACGCACTAAATTTTATTTAACGAGCCCAGCTTTAAAGGCGCAAGCCGTTTTGTTAAACGACAAATTGCGCCAAAGCTGCTCGCTAAGCTTTAAGGAGTGAGCATGAAATTTTGGCAAAAGATCCTTTGGGCGGCGGTCGCCGTCATAGGGGCGTGGTGTTTCGGCGTACTTGCGCTAAATAAAGGCGAGAGCATCAGCGCCGTCTGGCTCGTAGTGGCCAGCGCGTGCATCTATCTGATCGGATACACCTTCTACGGGCGCTTTATCGCGTATCGCGTCTTTGAGCTGGACGATCGCCGCGCAACTCCTGCGGTGATCCGAAACGACGGACGCGATTACGTCCCTACGAACAAATACGTCCTTTTCGGGCACCATTTCGCCGCTATCGCGGGCGCCGGACCGCTCGTAGGTCCCGTAGTGGCCGCACAGATGGGCTATCTGCCCGGCACTATTTGGCTTTTGGTAGGCGTCGTGCTCGCAGGCGCGGTGCATGATTTCATCGTGCTCGTGCTCTCCACGCGACGCGGCGGCAAGAGCCTCGGCGAGATGATCAAAGATGAGATGGGCAAGCTCACCGGCGGTATCGCGATGATCGGGATTTTTTTCATCATGCTGATCATCGTAACGATCTTGGCGATGGCCGTCGTAAAGGCGCTCGCGAACTCGCCGTGGGGGCTTTTTACGATCGCGATGACGATTCCTATCGCCATATTTATGGGAATTTACATGAGGTTCTTGCGCCCTGGCAAGGTCAGCGAGGCATCGATCATCGGCTTTGTTTTGCTGATGCTTGCGCTTTGGGGCGGGCATTACGTCTCGATCGATCCGTACTGGCACGACGTTTTTTCGCTAAAGGGCGAGACGCTCGCGCTTCTTACGATCGGCTACGGCTTTGTAGCGGCGATTTTGCCCGTGTGGCTGCTGCTCGCGCCGCGCGATTATCTAAGCACCTTCCTTAAGCTCGGCGTCATCATCGGCATGGCGGTCGCGATAATCTTTGTCGCGCCTGAGCTTAAAATGCCCGCTACGACGAAATTTATCGATGGCACGGGTCCCGTTTTTGCGGGCCCGATATTTCCGTTTTTGTTTATTACGATCGCGTGCGGCGCGATCTCGGGCTTTCATGCGCTGATCTCCAGCGGTACGACGCCGAAGATGGTGGAGCGCGAAACCCACGCTCTTTTCATCGGCTACGGTTCGATGCTTATGGAGAGCCTTGTGGGCGTAATGGCGCTCGTAGCGGCGTGCATCCTAAGCCCGGGCGAATACTTCGCTATCAACTCGCCAGCCGCGGTACTCGGTAAAGACGCGGTAAGCGCCGCTACGTATATAAACTCTATCGGATTTAGTATCACGCCCGAACAGATCGGTGCCTTGGCTTCAAACGTCGGCGAAACCACGATGATGAGCCGCACGGGCGGCGCTCCTACCTTTGCGATGGGACTAACGATGCTGCTGCATCAGATCATCGGCGGCAAGGAGCTGATGGCGTTTTGGTACCATTTCGCGATTTTGTTTGAGGCGCTGTTTATTCTGACCGCGGTCGATGCGGGCACGCGCACCGGGCGCTTTATGGTGCAAGAAATTTTAGGCAACGTCTATAAGCCATTCTCCGATACTAAAAATTCCCTCTACGGCATCATCGCGACGCTGATCTGCGTGGCGGGCTGGGGCTATCTGCTCTACAGCGGCGTTACCGATCCTATGGGCGGAATTTACACGCTGTGGCCGCTTTTCGGCGCGTCCAATCAGATGCTCGCGGGCATCGCGCTGCTGCTTGCGACGGTGGTGCTTTTTAAAATGGGCAAGCAAAAATACGCCTTCGTCACGATCGCTCCTGCGATTTGGGTGCTTATAACCACGCTTTATGCGGCGATCTTAAAGCTGATGCCGGCTAACGGCGAGCGCGTGCACGACGCGGTAAGCCACGTGGCTATCGCGCAAAATACCGCCGTCAAGCTCGCCGGCCTGAGCGATCCCGCGGCGATCGAAAAGGCGCAGGCTATCATCAGAAATAACGTCATCGACGCCGTGCTATGTGCTCTTTTCGTCGTCGTTACGATCATCGTCATCGCCCAAACGATCCGAATGTGCCTTAAAATTTCAAAGGGCGGCGCGAGCGATGGATATTTCAAGCTAGCAGAAAGCGAGTACGTAGATAGGGGCGTTTATGAAAAAGTTTAAATTTAATCCGCTCGCAGCCCCGAAGGCCGTGGCGAGGTTTTTGGCGCGCGCGGATGCCGCACTTGCGCCGCTCATCGGGCTCGGCGATTACGAGGGCTATCTACGCCATTTCAGAAGCGCTCATCCGGACGAAATCCCGCTAAGCAGGGCGGAATTTTTCCGCGCGATGCAAGATAGCAAGGCAAAAAACGTCAAGTGCTGATAGCGGCGAAAGGGCGCGGTCGCGCCGTACAAATCGCCGACCCGCGACGCTTTGCCGTCATATCACGAAATTTCGCCGCGGGTTTGAAATTTTAATTTAGACTAGGGCACGGATAAAGTGCGCGAACGAGGTTAAATTTAGCACGCCGCGCAAACCGCCTCCGAGAAAATTTGACTAGCGGCATGTGAGATCGTGAAATTTAGCACATCACACTGCAAAATTTGACGCATAAGGTTGCGAAATTTCACCGCCGCCTTATTGTTTAATTACGATTATTTGTCGCCCTTGCAGCTATTTGTATTACCGTTTTGGTAAATTACTTTAAATTTAAGCCTGTATTTCATAAAATAGCAAAATTTTCAATAAGGATCAGATCATGAAAAAAGCGATTTGGA
>NZ_CALEDC010000035.1 GCF_937949835.1 uncultured Campylobacter sp. | reverse complement strand
GATCGATGAAAGCGCCAAATTTGATAGACGTGCGATAAAAAGCGTATTTATCCTCGCTATTTGATTTAAATTTAGCCCCGCAAAGGGGCTAAATTTGCGCTTATTTTTCCCCTAGCGGCCAGTAAACGATCGGCTTAGCTCCGAGCCTTGCCTCGCCGTGATACATACCGAGCTTCTCCTTCGTCCACGCAAAGCCCGTGTGTCCGTGCTTGTCGATAAAGATGCCGCCGCCGGGCTTTGCCTATTTCCGTATTATGCGGGTGCTTCTGCGAGATATTGCAGTCGGCTGCGCTTAAATCAATGCTGCGGCTGTCCGTGTTTAGCCAGGATCACAAATATCTTGCCGCGATTTGCCTTTGCCCTAAAATTTGCACGATCTCATCTAAGCTTAAAATTTTGCCGTGCGAGTCAAAGCCTACGTTTAGTATGCGCCCCTCCAGGCTGGAAGCGCGGTTGTGCAAGTGCCCGTGAAGCATAAAAGAGCCTTTCGAGGCGCGGTTATGCTCCTCTACGGGATAGTGAAACATACAGATGCTCATACCGGTTTTGCCGTCCTTTATCGCGCCCGCGCCGCCGTCAAAATTTAGCTCCTTGTAGTGCAGGATATCGCTAAAAATAGGATTTCCGTCGTCTTTTAGCTCGCGTAGCAGCGCTTCTTTGTTTTGGCTAATGAGCGTATCGTGGTTGCCTAAAATCAGCACATGCGAGCCGTTTAGCCTACGCGCGACGCTTTTTAGATCCTTTAATTTATTACAAAATGCAAAATCGCCCAGATCATAAACCGTATCCTCCGGCCCCACTACGGTATTCCAGAGCTCTATTAGCTTTTCATTCATCTCAGCTACGTCGTTAAAATTCCTAAATTTAGGGCAGTATTTCATAATGTTGCCGTGATAAAAATGCAAATCGGAGGTAAAAAATATCATCATTTTTCCTTTAAGCTTTAATCGCTGCATTAAATTTACGCTTTACGTAAATTTGCGCGGCGTCAAATATTCGTACGGTAATCGTTAAATTTTTTCCAAAAATTCTTTTATAAAGCCTAGCTTGCCCTGCTCGTCAAGCGATTTGAATTCTCGCTCGTTTGCTTTGATATGATCGACCAAAGGGTGAAATTCCTCATCGAGCTTGGTTTTATCCAGTTTGCCGGAAAGCGCTTCGTTTTTACTGCGAGCGAAAAATTTATTCACGAGATAATAAGGCGTTTTCATCTTAAAGCAAAAATCATTTTGGCTCGGGATATACACCATAAAGCCCTCGAATTTCGCCTCTTTAACTATATTTTTAAGCTCCGCAAAGCTCGTTTTTAGATACTGCTCGCCCTCTTTATAAAAAGGTCTTTTTAGCGCTCCGTCAGTGCTTGCGGCGATTTTATCCAGCTCAAATTCGCTCTCTTGCGCGCCGGTTTTAACGTCGATAAGTCCGATAAAAGTCTCTCCAAGCTCCTCTTCTACGATGTGCGGGTCGCTCTCGTCGGTGATCTCAAATAAAAAAGTTTTATTTGGATAGCGTTTGAAAATCTCTTCAAATTTGCAGCAGTGTTCGCGCGCCATCTGTGCAAATCTACTATCGGTCGATCCCGTCGTGGAGTAGATGACGCGGCGGTTAAAGCTCGCGCCGCTTTCGTGGGCATCTACGTAGGTGCAACACCCCAAAAAGCCGTTTACCTTTCGCACGGCAAGCACGGGCGTATCGTCTGTGATATCGATAGGATAAAGACTTTTGTGCGAGGTAAATTCCGAGTAGTTATAGACCTTTTTAAACGGACGCACGATGATATTTAGATTATTGTCCATTATGAGCCCGCGCATCTCAAGTAGCGCCTTATCCCAATCGGCTTTGAAAAAGACGCGTTTTGAGTATTTGTAGGTGCGAAGCTCGGGATAAAGCTCGCTTTGACGCGCGCTCCAGAGCCTTTTGTCCTGCGTAGCGGCGATATATTTTTTCGTTACGTAGGTGTTTTGCGCCGCATCAAAGGGCAGATCGCGCCTGTTTAGAGCCGCCGCGTCTTTGATCTTTTGCGCTACGCTTTCGCTCATAGGATTAACGGGCGGGATCAAAATTTCGCCCTCTATTTTGTTGTTTGCGACCTTGATAAACATTGCTATCACGGTATCTTCATCGACGCCGTGCTCGGAGGCGAAGAAATTTTGCATTCTAAAGCATTCGAAAATAAATCCATTTTGGGTGGCTTGCTCTTTTAGGCTTAGCAGCTCTTTGGTGCGCGCACTCACGTTGCTAAGCACGATAAGAACGTCTTTAGCTTTGTTTTCCAGGGCAAATTTATACGCCTGCTTTATCTCGCGGGCGACTTTGCGCTTCGCGTCCTCCAAAAGCTTCGGCGACCAAGTATAAACCCCCGCCTCATCGGTTAAGAACATATCGTTTTCCAGATGATAAATTTGCGCCTGCGGATATTCGTTTTTAAATTCTTTAATCTTCTCTTTTGCGAAAGTCGTTTTACCAGAGCCCGCGTGTCCGCGAACGACTATAAATTTTCTCATTTTACCGCCTTGATTTTATGTGGCGACATTCTACCTGAAATTTGTATATTTTGCTATCATGTGCAAAAATTTAAGGCAAAAGTTAAATACGGATGAAAGTAAATTAAAACAACTGGAGTTTTATTGTCTGCGTTGAATTTAACTCATATTGCAAAAATTAAATTTACGTTATTTTTTTGGCAAAATAGATCTATTGGGTCTTATGTGACATAAAGGCGAGAAATTTAGCAACTGAATGTAGCTCGTTAGTTTAAAAAAAGCAAAGCGTTTGCCAAAACCGTCGCAAATTTACCTCAATCTTCTATCTCAAAGTAGTAAGAAATAGGCAGAATTCGGCCCTTTTTATCGATAAACACGCTTTTGTAGTCTACACTAGCGGCCGTCGCGTTGCCCTCAAAAACAAATATGCTATCGAATTTTGGTTCTATGGCGACCTTGCCGTCTATGTCTAGGCAACCGCTTTTTCTATTTACCATGAAATTTAACATTCCACCGTAAAACTCGTTAAATATATAGTCGAATTTTTGTGGCTCAAGGATAAATTTACCGCTTTTATCTATGATACCCCACAGCTCGCCGACCCTCACTACGGCGTGTTCTTCTTTAAAGTCATTTACTTCGTCAAAACGCGGCTCTATCGCGAAATTTCCGCTTTTGTCTATAAAACCCCATTTGCCGCCCGATTTTACGGCCGCTAGTCCTTCGCTAAAGAGCGACGCTAATTCAAATTTAGGCTCTATAACGATGTTTGCGTCCTTGTTCACAAAGCCATAAAGTCCGTTAAATTTTACGGATGCTAAGCCTTCTGTAAACTTTAACGGGTAGTTGAAATTTAGCTTTGAAACGGTAGCGCCGCTTTTGTCTATCACGCTCCATTTATCGCCGATGCGCACCGAGGCTAGTCCATCGGAAAACGACCTTACCTCGTCATAGCGCGGAGTAATGATTGTTCTGCCGTTTTTATCCACGTAACCGTATTTCATCCTGCCGTATTTCATCTCACCCACGAGTATCGCGCCATCTCTGAAGGCTATACCCATATCGTCAAATTTGGGTTCTACTACGACCTTACCTGTTTTATCTATGAGGCCGAATTTACCGTTTTTGGCGATGCCTGCTAGCCCCTCGGTAAAGCTAGTTTTAAAGCCCATACCGGGCGCCAAACGCACGACAAGTCTGCCGTTTTCGTCCATAAAAAAGGTCTGTTCGCCTATAAAAACCACACAAAGACCGTCAGAAAAGGTTCCTGTGACCATAAAATTTTTACCTACGGCTTTTATGTTGCCGTCTTTATCCACAGCATTGCCGTCCGCAAAAACTAGCGCATAGTCCGCTAGTTCACCCTGCCCGATTATCTTAGCTTCAAGACCGAGCAAGCCTAAGAGAAGTACCACTAAAATTTTTTTCATTTTTGCCCTTTTTGTAAATTTGAGGCTAATTTATCCCGCCCAGCAGCTCTTGCGTCTGCTCGAAGCTAAATCCCTCTTCGGCGTCTTATTTTGGGAAGTTATCTATAAATTCTTTTTTCGAGATGGCGAGATCTAGCTCCTTGTCGCTGCATCTTTGATATGAGCCGATGCGGCCGGTCATTTTATTTGTCATGCCGCTGGGCTGGTCGCTGCGGCTAGGTTGCCGTTTTTATCAAGCGCGACCGCGCCCGCTTTTTTGGTCGAGCCGTCCATGATCGAGGCGTCGAGCTCGTTAAATCCGTCGGCTGTAAATACCGCACCCTTGCCCGCGTTAAAATTCGGATCGTCCTCAAGCACCATAATGGCCGCCGTTACGGCATCCATCGCGGTGCCGCCCCGTTCAAGCACGGCTTGACCCGCCAAAAGCGCCCGGTTCATCGGCTCCTCGCGGATTTTAAATTCCTCCTTGGTTAGATCAAGCCCGCTGGTGCCGCCGTGAATGACGATAACGGGGGAAAATTTCTCCTGCGCATTCGCAGCCGTTAGCCCGAGCAGGGCCAGACTCGCCGCCATAAAAACGGCCTTTGAGAGTGAAAAGTGCTTCATATCTCATCCTTTCGAAAAAATTGCAGAATTTCTAAGGAATGATATAACTTTGCGCTTTTCGTTTCGCTTAATCAAATGCGAATTCAGCCGGATCTAAATCTAATGCTTTGAGTTTAGGATTAAGCTTTCGCCGTCAAATTTAACGCGACTCAATTTGTAGCACAATCTGATGGATCGATTTAAATTTTATAATTTTGAGTTTGTGCGTCAGTAAAATTTAATTACCGCAGCTCAATAAATTTCAACCGCGCGTCATAAAATTTTAGCGCAGTCGTATTTTAATCGGCGCTACGCAAGCAAACTCAAGCACGCACCCGCTAGCAAAGCAGGCTTCAAATTAAACGCCTCAAACTCG
>NZ_CALEDC010000034.1 GCF_937949835.1 uncultured Campylobacter sp. | reverse complement strand
GCTAAGAAATACTCTTTCAATTCAAAATATATCGAATTTTTAAATATCGGTATTAAATAATATCTAGAGCAAGCAAATAAGCCGATATGTCCATAATGCGGTTCGCCAACTCTCAATGCAGGAAAAAGCGAAAATCTCCTATCGCCGCTCTTTCCCAAAACAAGACAAAAGATAAATTTTACTAATATATTGCCCACAAACTGAAACAAAACAAAGCTCAAAAACCAACGAACAACTACAAGATCAATCGTCATGAAAACCAAGCATAGCAATACCGCCATAAACATATATAGCAATCCTCTTTTTCCTTTAAAATTTCCTATAAAAAAGGACCAATCCATATTATGCTGCAAATTTTCACATTGCTCGACATACGCGATTTTATCTTTTTCGTAAAATTCTATTTGATTGTTTTTAAGCTGTATCATCGGTCTCTCTTTTCTATAATCTATAAGCTCCGGCAATATAATAAATAGTGATAAAAATGATAGAAACAAAATCATGTATATACTGTCCTTGACGCTATAATCCACTGCGTCGCTGGTTTTCCAATCGAAATTTACGATTATGGCAAATACGCCGCCTATAAAAAGAGAGAAAGCCATTAATAGCTTTTGATATAGATATTCGTAGTTTTTAAGAATTATCGGATATTTGTCGTAATCTCTTGTTTGCTGTTTATTAAAATTTTCCATTTATCAGTACTTTTTATAAAATCAGCTTATTTCCTTGCTTTTTAATTCGCCTTATGATATCTCTTTCTAAATTTAAATTTTCTAAATTTTACCTTTTTGCTAAATACCGACAAGGTGCGCGGGACGCTATCCAAATCTATATGCGTTTTGCGCATAAAATACTCTTTTAATTCCAGATACTCTTTTTCGCTATAAATCAAAACATTTATAATTCTAAGATCGCCCGTTTCGCCGTATATCACAAGCCGGTCATAGATGCCTAAGCATCTGAAACTGCCATTTTTAAGATGCATCAATATACCCGCTCCGAATAGGCTAATTGCTATCATCGAAATTAGCGCGATCATTGCATGCATTCTGCGCATAACGTATGCGCCCAAAGGCCAAAGCGACAAAAACATCATTTCAGGTATGCTTATCCTCTGCCGCCGGTCCCAGCGCGGATCAAAACTGATCGCAACGGCGCCGATTTGTTCAAGTTTCAAAGATTTATAAGCTTTATCTTCTTTGTAATATTTGATATCCGAATCGTTAAATACGAAATAGACGCCCTTTTGTTGCTTTCGCCTGATAAAAAACATTACCAAAGCGAAAGGGAGTAGTCTAAAATTTTTAGGCTCAATGGGGTTTACTACGGTAACGACCGAGATGAAGAATAAGCATCCTATGAGCGTAGCAATCGTGGAATATTTCATATAGTCGTAAAAAGCATAGTCTTTTATTATTATCGGATTTTTGTCGTAATCTCTGGCGTTTTGTTTATTATA
>NZ_CALEDC010000033.1 GCF_937949835.1 uncultured Campylobacter sp. | reverse complement strand
TCATCGCAAGAAGCGACGGCACACCGACATATAACTTCACGGTCGTGATCGATGATGCGCTGATGGGCGTCACGGACGTGATCCGCGGCGACGATCATCTAAGCAACACCCCGAAGCAGATCGTGCTGTATAACGCGCTAGGCTTTAAAATCCCGAAATTTTACCACGTCGCGATGATCAACGGCACCGACGGCAGCAAGCTAAGTAAGCGTCATGGTGCTACCGACGTGATGGAGTATAAGCGCATGGGCTATCTACCGCAAGCTCTGCTAAATTTCTTAGTGCGCCTGGGTTGGAGTCACGGGGATGATGAAATTTTTAGCATGGAGGAGATGAAGCGATACTTTGATCCTAACCATATCAGCAAAAGCTGTAGCACTTTCAACCAAACCAAGCTCGAGTGGCTAAACGCGCATTATATTAAAAGCTCTGACGACGACGAGCTTGTCTTGCAGCTTGTGGAATTCGGCGTCGATATCCGCTCGCACGCGAAAAAACATCTCATCGCCCAGCAGTACAAACAGCGCGCAAAGACGCTAGTGGAGATGGCCGAGGGCATTAAAATCCTTCTAAACCGCCCGAGCTGCTACGACGAGAAGGCGTATAAGAAATTTGTAACCGAAAGTTCGCTAAGCTTACTCGCAAAATTTGCGGATACTCTAAGCGCAAATTTAAATGCAAAGGAGTGCGAGGAGGAGACGATGGAGTTTTTGGACGCAAACGGCGCCAAGCTAAAGGATCTTGCTCAGCCGCTGCGCGTTGCGATCACGGGAGGAAGCGTTAGTCCGTCGATTTTTGAAATTTGTGAAATTTTAGGAAGCGACGAAGTTAAAACGAGAATTTCAAATTTAATCAAAAAAGGATTATAAAATGGCTAAAGTAAACGTTGAAGCGGCTTTGAAGTACCACATAGGCGGTAAAATCGGAACGAATGTAAAAACCCCGTGCGCTACGGCGGAGGATTTGGCGCTTGCATACACGCCGGGCGTCGCGGAGCCTTGCAAGGTGATCGAAGGTGATCACGAAGCCGCGTTTAAATACACGAATAAAGCCAATCTCGTAGCCGTTATCACTAACGGCACAGCGGTTTTGGGTCTCGGAGATATCGGCGCTATCGCCGGAAAGCCCGTAATGGAGGGCAAGGCGGTTTTGTTTAAAAAATTCGGCGGCGTCGATGCCTTCGATATCGAGATCGACGAAAAAGATCCTAAAAAGATAATTGAAATTTGCAAAGCGATAGCGCCTACGTTCGGCGGTATAAATTTAGAGGATATCAAAGCTCCCGAGTGCTTCGAGATCGAGCGCGAGCTACAAAAAGCCGTCGATATCCCCGTCATGCATGACGATCAACACGGCACCGCGATGATTACGGGCGCAGGGCTAATCAACGCAGCCATCATCAGCGGCAAAAAGATCGAGGATATGAAGATCGTAGTCAGCGGCTCGGGCGCTGCTGGCATAGCGTGCGCAAAGATGTATCAAAATTTAGGCGCCAAACATATCATAATGCTCGATTCCAAAGGGGTGATCTACAAGGGCCGCACCGATCTTACCGAGCAAAAGAAAGAATTTGCCCTAGACACCGCAGATCGCACGCTAGAGGACGCGATGAAGGGCGCGGATATGTTTTTGGGCCTTAGCAAGCCGGGCGTTTTAACCAAAGAGATGGTAAAGACTATGGCGCCGCATCCAATCATTTTTGCGCTTGCAAATCCGGTACCGGAAATTTATCCAAGCGAGGTCGAGGAAGTAAGAAACGACGCGATCGTAGGCACAGGTAGAAGCGACTTTGCAAATCAGATCAATAACGTTTTGGGCTTTCCGTATATATTCCGCGGCGCGCTTGACGTAAGAGCCAAAAAGATTACCGAAAATATGAAGATTGCGGCCGCTCGCGCGATGGCGGACCTTGCTCGCGAAGAGGTTCCTGCAGAAATCCGCAAGATGCTGGGCAAAGATAGCTTGAAATTCGGCAAAGACTACGTGATCCCAAATCCTTTCGATCCGCGCGTATTTGCCGTGATCTCGACGGCGGTCGCAAAAGCTGCGGTGGACGACGGCGTCGCTCGCGTCAAAGACTTCGACGCTGCAGCTTATAAAAAGAGCCTGGAAGCCAAAAAGCTATGATTTTTTGCTCCTGCGCGAGGCGAGATTAAATTTAAGAGGCGTAAATGAAAGATTTGGCTTTACTTACCGATTTTTATCAGCTTAGTATGATGCAGGGTTATTTTTTTACGAAGCCCGATCAGACGGCGGTTTTTGACGTTTTTTATCGCAAAAATCCAAGCGGCGGCGGTTACGCGATATTTTGCGGCTTAAACGAGGTTGTGGATTATATCGAAAACTTAAAATTTAGCGACGACGACATCGCATATCTAAAAAGTCTAAATTTCTTTAAGCCCGAATTTTTGGAATTTCTAAGAGGCTTTAAATTTAGCGGCGAAATTTACGCGATGGATGAGGGGCAGATCGTATTTCCGCACGAGCCGCTAATTCGCGTCAAGGCAAATATTATGGAGGCGCAGCTCATCGAGACTGCGATCTTAAATACTATAAATTTTCAAACTCTCATCGCTACGAAAAGCTCGCGCATCAATTTTAGCGCCAAGGGTGATTCGGTAATGGAGTTTGGCTTGCGCCGTGCTCAGGGGCGAAGTGCGGGCATCTACGGCGCAAAGGCTGCGATTATAGGCGGCTGCAGCGCCACGTCAAACGTACTCGCCGCAAAGAAATTCGGCGTGCCCGCGATCGGCACCCACTCGCACTCGTGGATTCAGAGCTTTGATAGCGAGCTGGAGGCGTTTCGCGCCTACGCTAAAATTTATCCAAACAGCACGCTTTTGCTCGTCGATACCTACGATACTCTCGCAAGCGGCGTGCCGAATGCGATCAAGGTTTTCAAGGAGCTGCGCGCGAGCGGTCATGAGCCGCTTGGAATCCGCATAGATTCGGGCGATCTGGAGTATCTAACCAAACAGGCGCGTAAGATGCTCGATGCGGCGGGCTTTAATGACGCAAAGATCACCGCGTCGAATGATCTGGACGAATACGCGATCGATCAACTCAAGCTTTTCGACGCCAAAATCGACAACTGGGGGATCGGCACGAGGCTTATTAC
The DNA here is from genome assembly GCF_937949835.1 of uncultured Campylobacter sp. GTDB lineage: Bacteria > Campylobacterota > Campylobacteria > Campylobacterales > Campylobacteraceae > Campylobacter_B. The sequence continues at coordinate 4,496 of NZ_CALEDC010000033.1, read as the reverse complement.
GGGCGGAGATAGTTCAAGTCTAGGCGGCGTGTATAAGCTAAGCGGTATCGAAAAAGATGGCGAGATCGTGGCTAAGATCAAAATTTCAAACGATCCGCGCAAGATCAACAATCCCGGCTACAAGCAGGTCTTTAGGCTCTTCGACAAGGATAACGGCATGGCGCTTGCCGATCTGATCGCGCTTGATGGAGAGAGCATAGACGAGAGCGTGCCGCTTGAAATTTTCCATCCGCTTTACACCTATAAGCGTAAAATTTTAACGAATTTCAGCGCGCATAAGCTCTTGCGTCCCGTTTTTAAGGAGGGCAAATTCGTAGGCGTGCGCCGCACGGTAAGCGAGATCGCGCGTTTTAGCAAGGAGCAGAAGAGTAAATTTTGGCTTGAGCACCTTCGAAACGTCCATCCGCAGAGCTACAAAGTGGATCTCTCTCAAAAGCTTTGGGATATCCGAAAATCACTCATCAACGAGTGTAACCTAAATTTAAAGGAGAAATATGTTTAAAGTTCTATCGTGCGCCGCTTTGGCGTTAGTTTTACTAGGATGCGGCTCAAACCAGCTCCGCCAATCCCCGGATAGCGCTATGAATAAGCAAGCACAGAGCGAAAAAACCATAACTCAAGAGAACGTAAAGACCTTCTATTTTGTCGATGACAAGGGCAAAAAACTTTCGCTTAGCTCAAACGACGATTTCAATACCGCCGTGTTAAAGGACGATAGCGGCAAAAGCTACGATCTTAAGCGCGACCGCGCCGCCGACGGCATCTATATGGAGAACAAAGACGGAGTGAGCATCCACTTCAAAAAAGGTGAGGGCATAGTGGAGTTTAGCAAATACAAATCCATCCCAATCACCGAGGTCAAATAAATCCTGAAATTTTTTGGTTAAATTCCGATTTAGCGCCGGAATTTAACCTCTTTTCCTGCGCTAAATTCGGAGAAAGTTATGTTATTAGGCAAAATCGATTATCTAAATTTGCTCCCATTTCACGTATTTTTAAAATCCCTTCCGCTGCCGTCTTATGTTAAAAAATCGATAGAATTTAAAAAAGGGGTGCCGAGCAAACTCTGCGCCGATCTTTATTATAGGCGCATAGACGCTGCGGTAATCTCCAGCATCGAAAGTCGCCGCGCAAAATACTGCAAACTGCCTCTTGGAATCGTCGCAAAGCGCGAAGTGCTAAGCGTGCTCGTGCGCAAAAACTCGGCGCCCAGGCTCGATCCCGCGTCGATGAGCTCAAATATGCTAGCTCGCGTGCTGGATCTTCGCGGCGAGGTGCTAATCGGCGATAATGCTCTAAAAGCGCTGCTTTCGCAGGGCAGGGATAAATTCTACGATCTGGGCGAAATTTGGCAGCAGCGCACGGGCTTGCCCTTTGTTTTCGGGCGGCTGTGCTGCGTGAAAAACGAAAAAGCTTACGCGCGCCTAGCGACGAAATTTTTACGTTCGCGCATTAAAATTCCAAGATATATCCTGCAAAGCTACGCCCTTTCGCGCGGCATAAAAGAGCGCGAAATTTTAAATTATCTGAAATTTATCGGCTATAAGATCGGCGTCCGCGAGGAGCTGGCGCTGAAAAAATTTATCGCTAAAGCCAAAAAATTAAAATTTAATCCGGTTCAAAAGGAGGAACTATGAAGTCTTACATCGACGGCTTGCTGCTAAATTTAAAGCGCGCCAATCCCGGTCAGGAGGTCTTTATCCAGGCATCGACCGAAATTTTATACTCGCTCATACCGCTTCTAAAGCGCGACGAGAGGTATGTGAAAAATAAAATTTTAGAGCGCATTTTGGCGCCCGAGCGCACGATGATGTTTCGCGTCGTCTATATGAGCGACGGCGGCGAGCCCTGCGTGCATACGGGATATCGCATAGAGTTCAACTCCGCTCTGGGCCCTTACAAAGGCGGACTGCGCTTTCATCCGAGCGTAAATTTGGGCGTTTTAAAATTTTTAGGGTTTGAGCAAATTTTTAAAAATTCTCTCACCGGCCTTAATATCGGCGGCGCAAAAGGCGGCGCAAATTTCGATCCCAAGGGCAAGAGCGACGGCGAGATTATGAGATTTTGTCAATCTTTTATGTTAGAACTTCACCGCCTAATCAGCTCCAATACCGACGTGCCCGCAGGCGACATCGGCGTGGGCGGTCGCGAGATCGGCTATATGTACGGCGCGTATAAAAAGCTCACCCGCAGATTCGACGGCGCGCTTACGGGCAAGGGGCTAAGCTGGGGCGGCAGTCTTGCGCGCACTGAGGCTACGGGCTACGGATCGGTTTATTTTGCAAACGAGATGCTCGCTACCAGAGGCGATTCGCTGCACGGTAAAATTTGCACAATTTCAGGCGCCGGCAACGTTGCGATCTACACCGCCGAAAAGCTCTATCAGATGCAGGCTAAGCCCGTTACCGTGAGCGATTCTACGGGCTTTATCTATGATGCCGAGGGAATCGACGTGGCGCTTCTTAAAAAGCTAAAAGAGCAGCTGCGCGTGGGGCTTTGCGAATATATCAAGGAGCGCCCCGGCGCAAAATTTATCCCAGTTAGCGCCTATCCCGCAGGCCGCAACGGCGTGTGGAGCGTGCCGTGCGACGCCGCGTTTCCGAGCGCTACGCAAAACGAGCTTAATCTGCAAGACGTAAAGACTCTCTATGCCAACGGATGTCGCATGGTTTGTGAGGGCGCGAATATGCCAAGCACGCTTGAGGCGATCGATTTTATGCTCGCGCAAAAAGACTTTCTTTTCGGCCCTGCGAAAGCGGCGAATGCTGGCGGCGTAGCTACGAGCGGGCTTGAGATGGCGCAAAACGCGCAGATGGCGTCATGGAGCTTCGAGGAGGTCGATAGCAAGCTGCGCGAGATCATGCGCCACATATTTCGCACCAGCTATGAAACCTCGAAGGAATTCGGCGCGGAGGGTAATCTCGTGCTAGGCTCAAACATCGCGGGCTTTCGCCGCGTAGCCGATGCGATGCTGGATCAAGGTCTAGTTTAAGCTCAACTCGCTTTATTTTGTCAAAAGCGGCAACTCGCTTTTAAATTTAAGCTTTTTAAATTTACGGCGAGCTTTTTGGCTGCGGCGGGCTTGATAAAATTTCAATCGTTTGCGCTTAGAATATAGCCGCTCATCGCTATAATTTGCTTTGTGCGTCTTGCGTTGGCATCGTGTGCGCTGCATAAATTTAAATAGCGCCAAGCAGTGCGGTTTTAAAATTTTAGCTCGTCGTAGCGATGCTTTTAAAATTTAGTCGCAAGCACGACAAAGACCGCCCCGCCAAATTTTATTTTTAAATTTTAGGGGTAAATTTTGCCAGTTAAATTTAGCTTTTAAATTCTACGTTTTAAATTTAACTTGAATCCGCTTTTAAATTTAGCCTAAATTTTATCTTAAATCGTCCACGCAGCGCGTAAATTTACACCGCGCAGGCCTAGCGTTTACCGCAGTTTGGCATAATGGCGCAAATTTTATCCAAAGGTTGCAATATGAAAAAATTTATGATTTTGCTCGCCGCTGCGGCGCTGTCGCTTGCGCATGCGGACGTGGCGGATATTCTAAAGCAGGGCGCAGATGCGCTCGGTGCGATTAGGAGCGGAAACTACAAGGATCTGCTCGCTTCCGCTGCGAACCGCGCCGCAAGCGAGCTCGCCAAGGGCTACATCCACAGCAAGACCGCTAAAATCGAACTTCCTCCTTCGCTGAAGGCTGCTGCGAAACTTGCGAGAAAGGTGGGCGGCGATAAATGGGAGCAGCAGCTCGTCGTGAGCATGAACGATGCCGCTACCAAGGCGGTAAGCGGCGCGAGCAAGATATTTTTGCAAGATCTGAAATCGATGAGCGATGCCGACGTTAAAAAGCTCATCAGCGGCGGTGACACCGCGCTTAGCGAGTATCTGCAGAGCAAGTCGGGTGCGAAGCTGCGGGCGGTTTTTAGGCCGATCGTAAGCGATATGATGAGCAAAAACAGCTTTGCGACGGCGTATAACGGGCTAAATTCCTTCGCGCAAAACAAGATCGCGGGTAACGAAGCGGTGCAAAATATCGCGCGCGGGCTGGGCGCGAGCGAGTATCTGCCTAAGCAGGGCGAGGATTTGAACGATTATATCACGCAAAAGACGCTGGACGGGCTATTTGCGGTGATGAGGGAAAAAGAAAGCGCGCTTCGCGGCAGCGCCGTCGGCAAAGGTGCTGGGATTTTAGGCAAGGTGCTGAAATAAAACTTGCGGCAAAGGCTGCGTAAATTTCGCCGCATAGCCGCTTATAATTGCTTTGCGTCGTAAGCTTGGGTAGCCTAAAGCTGTGCGTAAAGTGCCCGCTCGTGCAAGACAGCTGCTTGCGCCAAAGCGGGCGCGCGACGGAATTTAGAGGTTTGTTTGTCGCGCGCTTGCGGTAGGTTTGCTTTAGACGATAATCTTAGCGCGGAGTTTAATCCGCGAAATTTGAAATTGTAAAATTTAGAAATTTAGCAAGACGCAAAGGATTTGGAATTTTAAAATTTCGT
>NZ_CALEDC010000032.1 GCF_937949835.1 uncultured Campylobacter sp. | reverse complement strand
TCGGAAACCGGAATTTGGTTTTTCTTGATTAGTTCTTGATACCAGTAGTGGTGAAGTACGTAAACTTCCTCCTCCGGCTTGTGTCCGTCGATCATCGAGTGGATGGCGCCGCTGATCGCAAAGACCGCCATATAGATATGCACAAGCAAAAATACCGCGCAGACCGCGCCCAAAAAATTATGAATAATCGCGCTTGCTCTTAAAATTTCGATCTGGCTCATACCTAGCGCACTTCTCATCGCCGGGATATCGTAGTCTAGGAAAAACATCGACGCGCCCGTAGCTATCATCACTATGCCGCCTAAAGTAGCGACCCAAAACCACGCCTTTTGGCCTGCGTTAAATTTACCCGCAGGGATCGCGCGCTTCTTTTTGCTTAAATAGCCGCCCACGATCATCATCCATCTGATATCGTAAGTTCGCGGTAGCATACGCCAAAACCATGTCACTAGCATAGGCACAACGGCAATCGCAAACGCTATCGTAGCCAGTCCGTGAGCATTTTTACAAAACCTCACGAAAGCGCCGCCGCCGAATTCCTCGCCAAACATCATAATCAAGCCTGTCGGAACCAAGATCGCCCATGCGACGGCCGCTACAAGATGGTATAGTCGCTCAAATTTATTAAATGCATAGATCGGTTTGCCCGCGTGATGATCGAAGTGCTTCGGCCCTATGATCGCGTAGTGCCCAATAAAAGCTATGATTACGCCTAAAACCGCACCCAGCGCCAACCAAGCAAAAAAGCCCGAGCTTTGCAGATGTCCTTGAAATTGCAGAAAAATCGGACCGAAGCCGTTGCCGTAGCTATCGATGTTTTCAAGCCTTGCATTGCCCCAAACATCGCTATTTCCCTGCACGATATCGGCGTATTTTTTCTCTTCGGCCTGCGCATAAATACAGGCGAAAAGCGCGAGAAATAATCTTTTCATGGATTTCCTTAGGTATAAAATTCAAGCCGATTATATCATTTTTTGCAAAAAATTTTCTTACAAAGTAAAATTACATTTTTGCATTAAGTGCGGCGCTAGTTTCGCCGCGCATACTCGTCGTAGCCGAATTTTTTGATTGCCAAAACCTCTCCGCGCTCGTCCGCTAAGACGAGATCGGGCAGCTTGATGCCGTTAAAGGTCGTGTTTTTCACGATCGTGTAGTGGATCTGATCTTCGAAAATCACCCGATCGCCGATATTTAGCGGCGCGTCAAATTTATACTCGGGTTGCCCGCTCTCAAGCCCCACGACGTCGCCTGCGAGGCAGGTATTTCCGCCGAAGCGATAGCTAAATTTACCGCTCTTACTCTCGCCACGCACCGCAGGACGATACGGCATCAGCACGGTATCGGGCATATGAGCTTCAGCGGAAGCGTCCAAAATAGCGATTTTAGCGCCATTTTCTACGATATCAAGCACGCTAGAGACCAAATACCCGCACTCCCAGCCGACCGCTTCGCCGGGCTCGAGATAAATTTCGACCTCGTATTTTTCGCGAAATTTTTTGATCAGATCTATCAGTAGCTCCACATCGTAGCCTACGCGCGTGATATGATGACCGCCGCCGAAATTTAGCCACTTTAGGCCGTCAAAATACTTGCCGAATTTCGCCTCGAAAACCTCAAGCACCCGCTCTAGACTCTGAGCACTTTCTTCGCACAGCGCATGAAAATGAAGCCCCGAGATGCCGCGCAAAAACTCGCCGTCTTGCAAGATCGCCCGCTGTAGCGCTTCAAGACTCATCCCGAGCCTGCTAAAGCTGCCGCACGGATTGTAAGCGTCTTTGGGCGCGAAGGAGGTCTGCGGATTTAGCCGCAAGCCGCACGATGCACCCGCAGCAAGCGCCTTTGCGCGGTATTTTTGCCACTGCGCGGCGCTATTGAATACGACGTGGTTTGAAATTTTTAAAATTTCATCCAAATCATCCTCTTTAAAGGCAGGCGAGTATGTGTGGATTTCGCCGTTTTTGATAAATTCCGCGGCAAATTTCGCCTCGTGCAGGCCGCTGCAAGTGGCGCCCCAGAGGTATCTGCCGACGTAAGGCATCGCGAAACTAAACGCAAAGCCTTTTAGCGCGCATAAAATTTTTGCACCGCTTCGCTCGCCTACGCCGCGTAAAATTTCTAAATTTTTTACCAGTTTTTGCTCCTCGCACACGTAAGCGGGGGTCGAAATTTCATCGATTTTCATCGTTTTTCCTCATTAAATTTTTACGCAATTATATAAAATTTTATGAATTTTTGGTTAAAATCGCCCAATCTTTAAAAAAGGACAAAAATGGTAGAGGTAGAATTTTTAGGGCCAATCGGGCGCGAGCCCCTGCACCTAAACGCAAACTCCTTGCAAGAGGTAAAAGCGGAACTGCAAAAGGACGAAAGTCTGCGGGAGTGGCTCGCAAACTGCGCCGTAGCGGTAAATGATAAGATGATTTACGATGCGAACTTTGCGCTTAAATCCGGCGATCGCGTAAGCCTTCTGCCTCCAGTTTGCGGCGGCTAAGCTTAGGAAGTGGCGATGAACGAGGCTAAATTTAATCCGGAAATTTTAAGCGGGATCAAGCCTGAAATTTATGAGGGCAGCTTGGACGTGAACGCGATTTTATCGCGCTGGTACGCTAAATTTAAAGACGCAAATTGCGGCGCGTTTATTACCTTCGTAGGTATCGTGCGCGAAGAGGGCGGCATCTGCGCGCTGAGCTTCGATATCTACGAGCCGATTTTGCGGACTTGGTTCGAAGCGTGGCAACAAAAGGCCGCGGCACAGGGCGCATTCGTGCTTTTTGCACATTCGAACGGGGGCGTGCCTATCCACGAAAGCTCCTACGTAGCAGGCGTCGTAAGTCCGCAGCGCAAGGTCGCCCTGGCGCTAATAAACGAGTTTGTGGAGGATTTCAAGGCGGCCGCGCCGATCTGGAAATACGACGTAAAGGGCGGCAAAATCGAGGGCGGCAAAGTAGTAGGCGGGAAGAGGTTCTACGCAGCGGATCGCTCGCAGAGGGTAAAAGGCGCAGGGCTTTTGGGCTAAATTTATTATTCGAGTCTTAATTCAAAACTAGTGAAGTTGCGTTTAAGTCGTTTTATAATTCTCTTATGGATTTGATCTTATATTTCCAGTTATCAATAAATTCTATTTTATCTTTTAAAACACATGAATCGGTAGGTAGCCACCCATCTGGCATCCACCTACCAAACTTTTTATTATAATACTTCCGTACTACCCTTTTCTTCCTGTCATTATACAAGCTACACCATATCTTATATCGGGGGCCTTTGTAACCGACGTTTCTCGCATTTTTTATATCTTTGCAAGCTGTTTGCCAGGTAATATATTTTTTATCATACTCTGACACTGCATTGGAATAATCCGGCTTAGTCTTTCTAGGAAAAATTTCAATAATGAAATAGTTAAAATCAATTCTTCCGTCGATTCTGCCGCGAATATTGCTCTCAATAATATCAATCCACTTACCAATTGTATTTACGCTTTTCACTAAATCTCTAGTAATAAGAACTGCGGCGGAATTACCATTTCTAATATAGCTAATATATTCTGCATCATATTTATGATTATTTACAATATTATCAGCCGTTGTTTTTACTCCATATAAAATTCCGTTATTACAAAATTTACTTAAAAATCTATTCAAACGAAAATATTAAAATTTAAACACGCTCTTAGCTTCAGCGATGCGCTCACCAAGGCTCGTAGCGGTATCTTCGCCGCTTGACGCGCACCTATAGATCGGCTCAAGCACCTCGGCGAAAAAGCCGTTTAGCCCCTCCTGCATGATCTGCGCATTGTTTTGATAGCGCGCAAGCCCCATAAATACGCCGTGTCCGATCGCGCCGAGGCCCTTTGCCTCATCGGCGATAAATTTATTCAGCGCCTTGCAAACCGCAACGACCGCGCTTGCGTTTACGATCTCGCGATCTCTTAAATAATCCTCAAGCGCGCCGTAATCGCACTCGCATCTGATCCATCTAAACGCCTTTGCGATCGAGGGCGAAACGCATTTGTGCTCACTTAGAGTGCATAGGACGTATAAATTTTTAGGCACCGCAAAATATGAGCGACCGTCCTTTAAAACGACGCTGGCGCGCGCTTTTTCGCCCTCTTCAAAGCTGTCGATTACGTGAGAGTTTTTCGTGCGGATCAGCGAAAGCTCGTCTTCCTCGTCGTAGCGGCGATCCAAAAGCACCGCCGCCTCGCCAAAAATTTTATCCAAGCTCGCGGCACTTGCATTGTCGATCAGAAAATAATACTCGCCCTTCGGATCTTTTAGCGCCTCTTTGCAAAGCGCTTTAAACTCGCCATTGATGAAACTTTCGCCGTAAAATCCGTCTATAAAATCGCGATATTCAAAGCCTTCGTGCAGGCAAACGTAGCGGAAATTTTTTGCCGCAAGCTTCTTTTCGGTGATCAAAGATCGCAATCTGCGGGTCTTGCCGGTACCGATCGCGCCGTAAAATATCGTATTTTTCGCGACCTCTTCGCTTTTGTAGTTTTTGACATATTCGAAAAATAGCGAGGAGTACACGATCCTAGCGGCGCCCACGACGTCCTGCGGATACGGGGTAAATTCCGCGATAAATCGCGAACTTACTTCGTAAAATTCTTCAAAAATTTCAACCTTTTCGTCGTAGAGCAAGGATAAAATTTGCGCAGTTTCATCGCGATAAACGAGCGTCGGAAACTCGTCGTTGCACTGCGCAAATATGCTGGCTAGCAGATAGAGCTTCTCGCGCGAAATTTGCGCGAAATCGCCGTCCTCGGCAAGCCCTAAATTTAGCATCCCGTCGTCGCTTAGGTAGCTGTCGATCAGATAGAAATTATCGGCATTTATCGCGGATTTTAAAAATTCCATCAGCACGAAGGGCTGATTATGCAGCGCGACGTCGAAAAAATCGATCGCCAAAGCGCTGTCCACCGCCGTAAGAAGCCTGTAAAGCTCGTCGTAAAAATTGACTAGCTTTTGTTTAAAAATATCGCGCGCGGTGCGCTCCTGCGAATAGCTATTGAAATTTTTGACGATATTTTCGATGAAAACATAAAGCGAGACGATGTTTTTATCCTCGCCGCTAAGCACGCTATCTACGCTTTTTACGGCATTTTTAGGAAACAGCTCCTTTTTGCCGACGATGCGGTCTTTGAAAGCGAAATCGTAATAAAACGCGCTGATATTGGAATCAAAATACTGATCCATAAAGAAATACTCGGCGTGCGCGAACTTCTCGCCCAAAGATAAAATTTTGCAGCTTCTAAGATTGCCGTCGCTGAGATTTATATATAAAGTTTGCAAAAACTCGTTCTCGGTCTCATCAAAGCTCGCCAAGCAGCGCTTTATCTCGCCTAAATACTTTGAAATCGCGGTTTGTTTTTTAAGCCAGAATTGGTTTTTGTTGTGATTTTTCCAGCTGGCAACCAGCGACTCTATCTTTTCCTTGCTAAAATCTTGCATGACTCATCCTTGAAAGATTAAAAATTGTGTATTGTACTTGAATTTAAATAAATAATTAATAAAACTCTGATCTCGCAGTGGAGCCGAAAGCAAAATTTTATTAAATTTACGCGTTAGGAGGCGGTAGGAAATTTTAAAATTTACTGCGCGCTAGATCTATCCGCGACCCTGCACCAGCGGGACGAATTCGCAGGCGCCAAGCTCCTCTTCTTTGATCTCGCTTGGCGAAATTTTACTAAATCTAACGATCTTTTGCGAGCCGCCTCTATTCATCGGAGCGACCAAAATTCCGCCGTCCGCAAGCTGCGCAAACAGCCGCTCGTCGATACGCTCGGCGCACGCGGAGAGCAAGATCCTATCAAAAGGGGCGAAATTTTTCCACCCGGCGTTGCCATCGTCGTGGCGCAGGCTGATGTTTGAAATCCCGAGATTTGCAAAGTGCCTTTTCGCCTCGCCCACCAGCCGCTCGACGCGCTCGACGGCAAAGACGCGGTGCACCATCCTACTTAAAATCGCCGCTTGATAGCCGCTGCCGCAGCCGATCTCTAAAATTTTCTCGACCTTCGGATCCACGCTTAGCGCCATCGTCATGCGCGCGACCGTCAGCGGCGAGCTGATCCACTGGCTGGCTAAAATAGGCTGCGCGTTAAGGCTGAAAGCATGCGCGCCAAGAGGGGCGAACTCGCTTCTAGCGACGCTG
>NZ_CALEDC010000031.1 GCF_937949835.1 uncultured Campylobacter sp. | reverse complement strand
TACAGAGGATAAAAAAAATTGCGCGTCTGGCGGAGAAAATTCCGCGCACGACGGGCGGAATTTTATGCCAGATACTCAAAGCTTTGCGGCTTGCGGGCGGAATTCCGCAAATTTAGAGCAGAATTTTGCGAGCCGCGAGCGTGATTCCGCCTGCGCGCAGCCCGCCTCCGATACAAAGCTTCAAGTCCTAGCTTATGCTAGAAGCAAAAACGAAGCCTTGCGTAAGCGCTACGGCGTGCAAATTTTAGAGGGCGAGACGCAACTGGCGCACGAAGCGGATATTATCGTGCTCGCGACCAAGCCCGCCAGCTATGAGGGGATTTTGCACCTGATCGCGCCCGAGCTTGCGGGCAAAATTCTGCTTCTTTTGGCGCCGAATTTCAAGCTGGAACGTGCCCAAAATATCGTAGGTGCGGACGTTTTCGTAGCCCGTGCGATGCCAAACGTCGCCGCGGGCATCGGCGCGTCGGCTACGGCGCTGTGCTACGGCGAGTATTTTGATGAGGCCAGTCGGGAGGTCGTACGAGCGCTAGCCGCCAAAATCGGCAAATTCTACGAGATAGACGAGGCTAGCTTTGCCGCATTTACGGGGATCGCGGGAAGCCTGCCTGCGTATGTGTGCGCCTTTATCGAGGCTGCGGCGGATGCGGGCGTGCGGGGCGGACTACCGCGGGCGCTGTGCTACGACGCGGTAGCGGCGGCGGTAGAGGGCACGGCGCGCCTGCTGCAAAGCGGCAAGCGCCCATCGGAGCTTAAAGACGCGGTCTGCTCGCCTGCGGGCACGACGATAGAGGGACTCGCAGCGCTGGAGGCGGCGGGGTTTCGCGCAGCGGTGATGGCGGCGATCGAGGCGTGCATCGCCAAAGCTCGCGGCTAGCCTCGCCGCACCTCATCGGTTTCGGATTTCAAACACAGCGTGTTTAAGGGCGTGCTAATATCGGAATTCTTTGCGGACGCTCTAGCTAAAATTTTGCCTTATCTTTAAATCGAATGAGTTCGCCATTTCTGCAGCGGCGGAATTTACGAGCTCTATGGCGAACAAGCCGCCAAGCCCGCATTGCATTTAAATTTTAAAATTTAGCGACTTTAGAAATTTTAGATCAAAATTT
>NZ_CALEDC010000030.1 GCF_937949835.1 uncultured Campylobacter sp. | reverse complement strand
ACTCACGCACGCCGTCCCAGAAAGCCCACTGAGTATCGGTGTCAATGTTCATCTTGATAACGCCATAACTTACAGCATTTTTGATATCTTTTAGCTCGCTACCGCTACCGCCGTGAAAGACGAAATTTACAGGCTTTTCGGATTGCAGATTAAATTTTTCGCGGACGAATTTTTGTGAATTTTTTAAAATTTCAGGTCTCAGCACGACGTTGCCCGGCTTATACACGCCGTGGACGTTGCCGAAGCTCGCTGCAATGCTGAATCTATCGCTGATTTTGCCAAGTCGTTCGTAGGCAAGCGCGACATCTGCGGGCTGAGTGTAAAGCCGCGCGTTATCGACGCCGGTATTATCGACACCGTCCTCTTCGCCGCCTGTGACGCCAAGCTCGATCTCAAGCGAAATTCCAAGATCGCTTAAAATTTCCAAATACTTCTCGCAGGTCGCTAAATTTAGCTCCAAATCATCCTCGCTAAGATCGAGCATGTGCGAGCTAAAAAGCGGCGCGCCGTGAGCTTTTTTATTCTCGGCGTTGGCTTTAATGAGCTCGTCGATCCACGGAAGCAGCTTCCTCGCGGCATGATCAGTATGCAAAATCACCGCAACGCCGTAATGAGCTGCCAGAGCATGCACTTGACGTGCGCCTACAATAGCGCCTAAAACTGCGGCATTAGGGCAAGTAGCGCCCGCATAAAACGCTGCGCCGCCGTTGCTAAACTGAATTATTACGGGCGAATTTGCGATTTTAGCGCTTTCCAAGACGGCGTTTATGGAATTTGATCCCACTACGTTTACCGCAGGGATCGCAAAGCCCTGCTGCTTCGCATACGCATAGACCTTACTTACGTCATCGCCACTTAAAACGCCCGGTTTTACTATATCTAAAACGCCCATCTTTAGCTCCTATATTATTTATACTCGATTTTAGCGTTTTTGTGAAGATCTGCCGCTTTTTGCTCGACTACTTTCGCCGCTTTTTGCTGTCTAAGCACGCGCTCAATAAAAGGCTTTGCCTCGCTTTGACTTAACTGCTTTTTAGCTTGAGACTCCTCTTTTAACACGACGTGATATCCAACCCTGCTTCTAATCGCTTTAGTAGTGATTTGACCATCTTTTATCTTAGAGATCGCATCGGCAAAAGGCTTGACCTGATCGCTAGGCATCCAGCCTAGCTCGCCGCCGGTTTGTTTAGCCTGCGGATCGATAGATTTAGCTTTGGCAAGCTCTGCAAATTTAGTAAATAGTGCACTGTCGCTAAGCCCTTTTAACTGCTTAATAATATCGTTTGCCTCGGCTTCGGTTTTAACGACGATCTGAGCCGCTTTGATTCTCGCAGGCTCAGTAAAGCGCGCTTTGTTTTTGTTATAAAAATCGGCTATTTCTTTATCGTCGATACTTATTTTGCTGGCTTCTTTAGCCTGCCATACACGAAGCGCTAAGTTATCTTTTACGATTTCAAGCTCTTTTTTATAAACATCCTCATCCATAACGCCCGATTTTTTAGCTTCATCCGTTAGCAGCATCAGATCGATGCCTTTATCGATAAGCTCCTTTTTTTGATCCGCGTTAAGAGCAGCGATATCTACGTTACCTATGCCTTGAAGTAGCGGAGCAAGCTCCTTTTCGGTTACGTCTTTGCCATTTACGGTAGCGTAAACGGTAGCGTTAAGGCTGATAGCGGCAGCCAAACTAAGTGCTGTAAATAAAACTTTTTTCATCATAATTCCTTAAAAAAATTTTAACGGCGATTATAACTCAAAGTTGTTAACAATCAAACTGTACTTTAGAATTTTAGGGTAGAATTCCGCCTTGAGGAAATGCAAATGAGAAGTAAAAAAGATATTTTAGAGATAAAAAAGAGAATTCTGCAAAACTTTGCAGAAGAGCGTAGCGAGCTGAAATTTAAAGATAACTATCAGCTTTTGGTCTGCGTGATGCTTAGCGCGCAGTGTACCGACAAGCGGGTAAATTTGATCACGCCGCGCTTTTTTGCGGAATTTCCTAGCGTTGAGGAGCTCGCAAAGGCCAATCTGGCAAGCGTAAAGCTGCTAATTAGCTCGTGCAATTTCTACAACAACAAAGCGGTAAATTTAATCAAAATGGCGCAGGCGGTGGTTAGCGACTTTGACGGCGTCGTGCCGCTTGATGAAGCGGGGCTCAAATCTCTTGCGGGCGTGGGGCAAAAGACCGCTCATGTCGTGCTTTTAGAGGGCGCGGGCGCAAATGTGATGGCGGTGGATACGCACGTATTTCGCGTCGCGCATCGCCTGGGGCTGAGCCGTGCAAAGACGCCCGAGCTTACGGAGCGCGATCTAAGCGAGGCTTTTAAGACGGATCTTGGCAAACTGCACCAAGGCATGGTGCTTTTCGGCCGCTACACCTGTAAGGCGATCAAGCCAAACTGCAAGGAGTGCTTTTTAAACGAGCTGTGCCACAGCAAGGATAAGAATTTTCCGTAAAATTTCAGCCTGCAGATGCGAGCTTAAATTTACGGGCTTAAATTTGACGGAATTTTAAAATTTTGATTCTTGGTAGCTGTGTTTATTATGATCTGTGTTTTATAAAAATCACTGCAAATTTTAAATTAAATTTGAATGCAAGAAGCTAAAGCTAAGTATCGCAAGATGATTTTGAAAGTTGTGCAGAAATTTTAATCAAGACTAGGAATAAAGCCCGTCGCAGATTAAAATTTTCAAATTTCTTTCAAAACCAGCGTAGCGACGCCGCAAGCGTAATTTCTATAAAGACGCTCAAAAGAAGGGTCACTACAAAATTTTAAAGGCGAAGTATTTTTTCTTTAGACTAGGCGGAAACGACGGAGGCGAGGGAGCGTATACGCAATACGTGACCGAAGCCGACCGAGTTTCCAACGACATATAAAGGAAAAAGACAGGTCACCGCAAAAATTTAAAGGCGAAGTATTTTGAGATGATTTTTGGGGTTTTGAAGTTAAAATTTGACGAAGATAAGGCATATAGCCTATCAAGTCAAATTTTAACA
>NZ_CALEDC010000029.1 GCF_937949835.1 uncultured Campylobacter sp. | reverse complement strand
TACATACGCAAGTCGTTCTAAGCGCCTTTAAACCAAGTGCTAATTCCGACAGCGATGCTAAAAAACAAGAAAATCTAAACTCTTGCTTAAAAGCTATTGACGCTCTTAAGAAAGCTGAGAACGAAGTAGCCGCGAAGCCGAAATTTTTATGTGCGCCGGAGTATAACGATACTGGCGTTTATGAAAAGCTAAAGCAAGTAGCCGAATATTTGCGTGCAGTTTACGCGATCGAGATCGACGCCACTAATGAAACGAGTGCTAAACTCGCCGTAAAAACGCTGCAAACAAAAACCGCGATCATAACGTATCAAAAAGTAACTAGGACGGATAAAGTCGTGCGTCCGCTTTCGATGTTTTTGATCGCACTTTATGCTAAAGTAATGGCAGAAACCGAATACGGCTTTTCGCAAACTTTCTCAAATAGAGTCATAGGAGGAATAACCGGCATCGTGGATAATGTAGAGTTTATCCAGGGCGTGGACTGCGAAGCCGACCGACTAAGAAGCGAAGGCATCACGATCGCTTACGTAGACGACGGCATCAGGGCATGGGGCGGCGAGACTCGAGACGAGGATTTTAGCTCGCTTCATACCTATGTCATCTTTTATACGGCGATCGAGACGATATTCGAAGCTCAAAAGCGATCGATAAGCGTATGCGCGACGTGCTAAAAAACGTAGTCGATAGCCTCGAGGCGTTTTATCGCCGTTTGGTCGCAAATAACGTTGCGGTAGGCTTTGAAGTGACGGTGCCAGTCGAGCTAAACAGTAATGAGACGATAAGCGAGGGCAAAGTCTACATCAAACACAAAGTTCAAGAAATGCCGCTTCTTAAGAACATCACGAATAGAATTTACAGAGTCACCGAGTATTTTGATAGAAGAGCTTTAAAAATTTAAAAGGAGTTGAAAATGTCTTTAAAAGCACAAGCGATCACGGGCGGGAATTTATTTATAGCAGGTATCGGACTTATGGGCGAGTTAGTGGATTTCGAGCCGCCAAAGTTCGAACACGAGACTATCGAGGCAAGCGCGGAGATCGGCAAATACGAGATCGTATTACCTACGCTCAAGCCCCTATCAGCTAAATTTACGATAAATAATGTAAGCGCTGTTTATTTTGCACTACTAAACACGAAAATAAAGCAATCCCTATACGTTAAAGCCAACCATACCGACGGTGAAGGAGCAGCTACTCAAGTAGTAGCTACCTTTAGCGGTAATATCAAAGTCCTAGAGCCGCCCAAATTCGAGATGAATAAAGAGGCGAATTTAAGCATCGAAATGAATTGCTATTTTTGCAAATACGACGTGGACAAAAAGCCCGTTTTGATCTATGACGTGGATAATAAAATTTACGCTGTAGACGGTATAGACCTATACGAGTCTATCCGAAAAAATATATCTTAAAGGGTAAGGTAAAGAAAGGAAATTTAAAATGGCACTAAAAAA
>NZ_CALEDC010000028.1 GCF_937949835.1 uncultured Campylobacter sp. | reverse complement strand
GGCGGCGAATGCCTGCCGTGTCGATAAACTCGAGCGTGCGCCCTTCAAATTCCGTGCTTTCGTTCACCGGATCGATCGTCGTGCCCGCATAATCGCTCACGACCGAGCGCTGCGAGCCCACAAGCGCGTTTAGAAGGCTTGATTTACCGACGTTTACCCGCCCGATGATACCCACGCCGATGGTTTTACTAGCGTAAAATTCCTCGTCGCGCCCCTCTTTCGGCTCGCCCTCGTCGTTAAAGCCCTCTATAAAATCATCAAAAATTTCATCCTCGTCCTGCTGTGCGGGCGCAGGGTCCAAAAAGCCGTATATCCACTCTTTCAGCTCGTCGATGCCGCTGTTGTGCGAGACGGAGATCGGGAAAAATTTAACGCCGAATTCGTTAAACTCCCAGCTGCGCTCCTCGTCGCGCTTGCCGTCGATCTTATTGACCGCTAGGGCGATGGGCTTACCGAGCTTTTGCAGCGAGAAAAATATCCGCCGCTCGTCATCGCTCGGAAGCAGCTTGCCGTCCGTCATAAAGATTATCAAATCCGCGCTCTTTGCCTCGCTTAGCGTCTTAGCTTGCACGCGCGCAAACAGCTCGGAAGTGTCGTCCAGACCGCCAGAATCGATCACGCGCACGCGGCGATCGAAAATTTCGGCTTCGGCTTTGTTGGTATCGCGCGTCGTACCCGCAACGTCGCTGGTGATGGCGATGCGAGCGCCCGCTAGGCGGTTAAAAAGGCTCGACTTGCCGACGTTGGGGCGCCCGATGATGATCAAACTTTTCACGTTCGTCCTTGTAGTTTTTGGCGCGATTATAACCAAAAATAGATTAAAGCCAAATTCTACGCGCTCGCTCGCGTAAAGGAGCGGCAAAATTTTATAAAATTTAGGCGCTAAATTTAGCGAAATTTTATCGCGGCACTAGCAAAACGCCGCTTGAATAAAAGGCCCCAAGGCTTGCGATCCGTCGCCGCAAACGACGCGGAGCTGGGGCTGCACGTAAATTTTATAAAATTTTAAAACCGAAGTCTGAGCGCGAAAAACTAGCAACCGAAGCGCAAAACCGGCGCAACTACACGAAAGCATAAAAGCCCGCAGCTGCGCAAATTTTACTGCTTTGCTCAAGCAAGCGGCGGCGCGCAGAGCATAGGGTCGGTAAAAATCACAAAAGCAGCGCACAAGACCCAAGTGTCTAGCTAAGCGTCCGCAAGAG
>NZ_CALEDC010000027.1 GCF_937949835.1 uncultured Campylobacter sp. | reverse complement strand
TCTGCGGCAAACAGCGCGCCTAACGCTGCCGTATCTTTGCAAAATACGCCGCCTTCATCGCCTCCTCAAACGCGTCGTTGCTTTCGTACTCGTGCCCCAAAACCTCGCGCCACAGGCTCGCATCCTCCATGCAGAGGTAGAAAAACACGCGCTCGCGCCACGGAAAAAGCGCGTCCGCGGCAAATTTAAAAAGCTCGCGCTTGATCTGCAGCGGGTAGGACAGCTTGCCGCTCGCGTCCGCAAGGGGCATCTGCAGAATTTTGCTCCGTAGCCCGCGCGAGCGCAGCTTTTTTACGACGGGTTTGATGAAGGTAAGCGTGCCGAGCGAGACCATCGCGACGCCGCTTGGATCGAAGCTGCGTAGCAGCCGCTCAAAAAGCGCGCCGTAATCACTCCGCCACCCCTCGTACCAAACCATCGGGTGGAGGTGAAAGCCCACCAAAATGCCGCGCGCCGCGAGCGCTTCGGCTGCCGCCAGCCGCGCATCCAGACTCGCGCTTAGATGCTCCTCGTTCGCTATGATCGCGGGCGTATTTAGCGAAAAGGTGACGATGAGGTTGCGCGGGATCTCGCGCTGCAGGAAAAACTTAATATTGTTCGACTTGCTTTTAAGCTCCAAAATCACGTTTTCATGTCGCACCGCAAAGTCCGTTAGCGCGCTTAAAATGCCGAAGCGATCGCCCCACATGAGCGAGTCGGAGCTCTGACCCGTGCCGATGTGGTAGCTGCGCGCAGGATCGAGCCGCAGGCGCGCTAAATTTGCCGCGAAATTCTCGTCAAAGCCGATTTTCCCCTGCTTGTAAAAGGAGCCGATCGCACAATAGGAACAGTCAAAGCCGCACGAATTAACGGCATCGAGCGTCAGCAGATTGCAGCAGCGCGTGTTTTCGCTCGCCACTGGACAGCGCCCCAAAGCGATACGATCCGCGCGAAAAGAGGAAATTTCAAATTTTTTCGGCGCGTAATCGCTTTTGAAGCTCGCGTATGAATGCGGGCGCGACTTTAGCTCAAGCCAAGTCTCGCGCACGAAATTAAAAATTTGCTCGCCGCTTGGGACTTTCCCTGCTTTATTAAATTTGGCTTTATTAAAATTTAGCCCACACTGCCCGTCCGCAAGCAGCTCATAAACGGGCGTCTCGTCCCACGCCTCAAAATCGCTCGCAAACTCCGCTAGCTGCTTTCGTTGCTGAAATGAAAAGTGAAATTTCTCAAATAGCGCGCCCAAAAACGCGCTTGATCGCTCGCTCAGATTCACGCCAAACTGCGCGCCCGGCTCCTTTTTCGCCTCTGTCATCTTGCTCCGCTTCGTTTAAATTTTGCAAATTATACTTAAATTTCGCGCGCCGCCACTAAAAATCGTTGAAATTTCAGATCACGCTATAGAATAGTCGCTCGAAATATAAGGCGTAAGCTAGCGTAATAGCGACGTTTAGGATCAAAATTCCGCCGAGTATGAGCTTTTGCGGGATTTTTTTGACGCCCGTTCGGTAGTAATACGGCAGGGCGCAGAAAAACGCGGGTAGCACGAGCAGAGCGATACCTAGCGGCACGCCGCCGATGTCTATCTCGGCACTGCGCACAAACTGCGCCATGGCGGGGAATTTATGAGCGGCGAATATAGCTGCTGCAAAGAGCAGCTGCACGCAGACGCAGTAAAATAGGTAGCGCACGCCTATTAGGGCGTCTTTTAGCCATAGCCCGATACAGAAAAATACTAGCAAAAGAGCTAAAAAGACCAACGAGGGCGGATCCGCGAACATATCCGCCACGGCATACGCGCAAGCCGCGACGCACGCGCATGCCAAGAGGGCGAAATACAGATAAGAGCCTTTTATTTTCATAGTTTCTCCTGTGACTCTGCAATACCTTCAAATTCCGCGTCTTATTTAGTATGTGAGGCCAAAATTTCATCTCTCGGCTCGGTTTTTTGCATACGTCTCGTAGTTAAATTTTGCTCTTTATTGCGGCGCGGATTTGCGGCAGACGCGCCTTTACGAGCTCATAGACGAAGCTTTTGCAAAGCCGCTCGCCGCGCAGATGATCGCTTACGATCTTCATCATCGCCCACGGCACGCCTGCGCGCTCGCAAGCGCTCGCGAAAAGCGCGCTCTCCATATCATAAAGCGTAACGTAGTGATTTGCGTGCCCGCAGGTGGCATCTTTTGCCGTGCACGGCGTATTTTGTGTTGCTCGTGCTGCGGTATTCGTCGCGACGCTGTGCCCGCCTACCGCGATTTGTGAGGGTTTTACGCTCGCTAAATTTTGCGCCTCGACTTGCGTTGCGCTTTGTGTCGCAACCCGCGTCG
>NZ_CALEDC010000026.1 GCF_937949835.1 uncultured Campylobacter sp. | reverse complement strand
GTGCCCGGGTTCGCCTCAACGGTGCACTCCACGGGCGTTCCTGCCGTTTCGATCAGTGTGTGCAGAATCCCCGTGAGAAGTGCGACAGGCAGTACGGTTGGCGTGCCGCCGCCAATGTAGACGGTCGTGACATCGCCCCGGCTCGCACGAAGCGGCGGCACCTCGCGCAGAATCTCTGCCGCGAGCGCCGCCGCATAGTCCTCCATCTCCGCCGCATTTCCATTTGCGGCAGAGACAAAGTCGCAGTATGCACATTTTTTCACGCAGTAGGGAATGTGGGCGTAGATGCCCCACGCTCCCTCACGCACGTTATTCATCAATTTTCAGCACCGCCATAAACGCTTCCTGCGGAAGCTCCACGCTGCCGACCGCCTTCATGCGCTTCTTGCCCTCTTTTTGCTTCTCGAGCAGCTTGCGCTTGCGCGTGATGTCGCCGCCGTAGCACTTGGCGGTCACGTTTTTGCCCATGGCACGGACGTTTTCGCGAGCTATGATCTTGTTGCCGATGCTAGCCTGGATAGCGACTTCAAAAAGCTGCCGCGGCACGATCTCCTTCATCGCTTTGACGAGGTCTCGCCCCTTGGATTCGGCTTTTGAGGCGGGTACGATGATCGATAGCGCATCGACCGCTTCGCCGGCGACGCGGATGTCGAGCTTTACGAGATCGCCGCGCCTGTAATCGATCGGCTCGTAATCGAAGCTCGCATATCCCTTGGTGCAGGACTTGAGCTTGTCGTAAAAGTCCATTATGATCTCGTTTGTAGGCACGTCGTATTCGAGCAGGACGCGCTCAGGCGTGATGTAGTCCATTTTGGTTTGGATGCCGCGGCGCAAATTTAAAAGGCTGATGAGATTGCCCAAAAACTCGCTCGGGGTGATGATCGTTGCCCTGACGTAGGGCTCCTCGATGCGCTCGATGAAATTTGGCGCGGGAAGCTCGCTGGGGCTGTGTATCCGCACGCACGAGCCGTCCGTGAGATACACGGCGTATGTGACGGTCGGCGCCGTGGCGATGAGATCGAGATCAAACTCGCGCTCGAGCCGCTCCTTTACGACCTCCATATGCAGTAGCCCCAAAAACCCGACGCGAAAGCCAAACCCTAGCGCCAGCGACGTTTCAGGCTCGTAGCTAAGCGAGCTGTCGTTTAGGCTGAGCTTATCCAAAGCGTCGCGCAGATCTTCAAATTTATCGGTCTGCACGGGATAGATGCCCGCAAACACGAAGGGCTTAGCCTTCTCAAAGCCGCCCACGGGCGCGGCGGCGCGATTTTTAAAAAGCGTGATCGTATCGCCCACCTGCACGTCAGCGACGTTTTTTAGCCCCATTACTACGATGCCCACTTCGCCGCTGCTAAGCTCGCGGGTTTTTGCGGGCGTGAGCGGGTTGGGATACATCAGATCAAGCACCTCGTGGCGGTTCTCACTACCCATGATATAGACCTCGTCGCCCTTTTTCAGCACGCCGTCGTAGAGCCTCGCAAGCGCGAGCGCGCCTAGGTAGTTATCAAACCAGCTGTCGTAGATGAGCGCCTTAAGCGGCGCGTCGTCGTCTGTTTTGGGCGCGGGGATGCGAGTGATTATCGCCTCTAAAAGCTCCTTGATGCCCGCGCCCGTCTTGGCGCTGACCTCGATCGCGCTGCTGCAATCAAGCCCGATGACGTGCTCGATCTCATCTTTTACGCGCTGCGGATCGGCGGCGGGCAGATCGATTTTATTGAGCACTATGACGTCTGCGGCCTTGATCTGCTCAAGCATTATTTTTGATCTGCCCCGCTCTTTTAAAAAATTCGCCCCATCTACGACGGTGACGATGGCGCATAGATTGACCGCGTCTTTTATCTCGTTTAGCTCGCTTAAGATATTGAAAGGGTTGGCGACGCCCGTGGTTTCAAGCACGATGCTATCGGGCTTTTTGGGCTTAAGCTGCGAAATCGCGAGCTTGATCTGCCCCGCCATAGAGCAGCAAACGCACCCCTCGTCAATCTCTACGAGCGCGTATTTGGCGTCCAGCAGTGCGCCGTCGAGGCCGATTTTGCCGATCTCGTTTTGGATGATGCCGGTAAATCTATTTTGCGCCGTTTCGTGCTCGATGAAATTTTGAATAAATTTAGTCTTGCCCGAGCCCAGATAGCCGGTGATGATGAAAAAATTCGGCCGCTCGCCGCCTTGCATAAAAATTTGCTTTTTATCTTCCTTGGCTAAACGTAGCA
>NZ_CALEDC010000025.1 GCF_937949835.1 uncultured Campylobacter sp. | reverse complement strand
GAGAAAACCAAAATTTAGATCGCAGTGTTGCGATCTTAGAATTTGATGAGTTTTTTTAGGGAGAAAACCAAAATTTAGTCCGCGTGGTCGGACGAGTAACTTTAGGTGGGTGCAGGGAGTGCTTGCACTCCCGCTCGCAGCGGCGGCTTAGCCGCCGCGAGAAGTTAGGATCAAAACGGATACGTCAAGCAGCAGACGCGACCGACCTTTTCGTTGTAGCTGACGTCGAGCTTCAGATCGTATAGCTTGCTTAAAATTTCGCTTTTTATGATCTGCTCGGCCTTGCCGTATGCGACCTCGCCGCCGCCTTTTACGAGCGCGACGTATCCGCCCAAAAGCAGCGCGAAATCGGGATTGTGCGTGGCTAAAACGACGGTGTAGCCGTTTTTTAAAAGCTCTTTTGTGGCGCGTAGGAATTTGTATTGGTTGGCAAAGTCTAACGCCGAGGTGGGCTCGTCGAAGATCACGATCTTAGGCTCGCTGCAAAGGGCGCGCGCGATGGACGCCATCTGTCTTTGGCCGCCGCTTAGGCGCGTGATGATCTTGTCTTTTAGGTGCCAAATTTCAAGCATTTTCATGTAGCGCTGCGCGAGCTTGTAGTCGTTTTCGCTCGGCTGCGAAAAGATTCCGATATGCGCCGTGCGCCCCATCAGGACGTATTCAAAGACGCTGTAGTCGTACTCGCAGACCTCGCTTTGCGAGACGTAGCCGATGATCTCGGCGCGCCCTTTGGCGCTGAGGCTCGCCATGTCCTTGCCGTCAATTGAAATTTTACCGCGCAGGGGTGTAAGCGTGCCGCTGATTAAATTTAAAAGCGTCGATTTGCCCGCGCCGTTTTGCCCCAAAATCGTCAGCATCGCGCCCGCTTCGAGGTTGAAATTCACGTCGTGCAGCGTCAGAGGGGCGGATTTTACGTAGCCGAAGTCTAAGCTCTCAACCCTAACCATTTAGCTTCCTTTTGTTTTTAAGCAGGATGAATATAAAAAATAGCGTGCCGATAAAGCCCGTAAGCACCCCTAACGGGATCTCGCTTTGATTTATACTGCGCGCTACGTCATCTACGATGAGCACGAAGATCGCGCTTAAAAATATGCTCGCGGGGATCGCCTTGGTGTTGCTCACGCCCACGATCATGCGCGTTAGATGCGGCATCAAAAGCCCCACCCACGCGACTATGCCGCTGATACACACGCTGCTTGCGGTTAGCAGCGTCGCGCAGACGATGATGATGCCCCGCTCCAGCACGACGTTTACGCCGAGCTTCGCCGCCGTCGCATCGCCCATAGATAGGACGTTTATGCGGTAGCTCATCAGCACCAAGATAGCGATACAAACCCCCATCACCGGCGCTATCATCGCTAGCACGGAGGGATCGACCTTCGCGAGGCTTCCTAGCTGCCAATACACGATGTCTGCAAGCTTCGTCTCGGGATCTGCCATAAATTTTAAAAATCCGATCAGTGCGCCCATCAAACCGCTTACGATGATGCCGGCAAGCACGAGCATTATAGTAGCGCTCGAACGCAGCGCGCGCGTGATCAAAAGCGTAATGCAAACCGCCGCGAGCCCGAAAACGAAGGCGAAAAGCTGGATCAAAAGGATATTTAGATCAAGCAGGATCGCGATCGCCGCGCCCACGCAGGCTCCGGCGCTGACGCCTAAGAGATCGGGCGAAACGAGTTGGTTTTTAAAGACGCCCTGATACGCCGTGCCGCTGATGCCCAGCGCCGCACCCACGAGCACCGCGGCGATGATACGCGGCAGGCGCACCTGCATGATGACGTTGTGGACGTTTTGCGCTACCTCGCCGCCGCTAAGCGCTTTTAAAACCTCGGCAATGCTTAGTCCGAAGCGCCCTATACAAAGCGATATCGCGATCGTCGCGATCGTCGCCAGTATCAGTAGCACGAGCATAAATTTAAAATTTTTCATACCTTCCCTTGCTTTAAATTTTTATCTTTTGCCTTAAATTTAATCTTTGAAATTTCGCCTCGTTGAAACCTGCTTAAAATTCCGCTTTCCGGCTCGTAGGCGAAAGGCTTGCGGCAAAATTCCTTCGTGATAGCTCCAAGATCAATATTTCAGAAAAGATCCGGATGAAAATTTTAGCCGCCTGCAAGATTTGTAGTGACGTCCTCGCGCCCGTGCGGTCTCAGCCGAAAATGTTTGCAGGCGCAGCATAGACGCGCTTTTGCCGCACCGCCTCAAGC
>NZ_CALEDC010000024.1 GCF_937949835.1 uncultured Campylobacter sp. | reverse complement strand
CGCGGGGCATTTTATCTGCGTTTTAAATTTTACTCTTTATGGTTTCGGCGATCGTGCGCCGCTTTAAAATCGATGCTTATATTTTGATTGCGCGTCCACATAGGTAAAACGCGTTTTACCGCGTAAATTTAAAAGCGGCGCCCGAATTTAGCCGAGCGCCGTAATTAAAATTTAGCCGATTCGCGCATTCAAACGAGCAGTGCCATAGGGCACATCTATCGGTTAAATTTGAGCGGGTGCGATCAATACTTAAACGAGCTGCCCGGCTCGATCAACTTAACCTTTTGTTTATAATTCATCTTTAGCACCGCAGCAGGCCCGAGCACGGTCGCCTTCTCGCCTTCAAGCCAAAACGCCGTACCCTCCGGCATCGCATACACCGTCGATTTTTGATTGGCGATCAAAAATTCCTCCAGCCTCTCCTCTCTGCTCTCGCCGTTGTGCCCCACAGGCTTGCCCGAGATGAAGTGCGGATTGATCTGGTGCGGGAAGATATTGAAGGTATTAAACGACTCAGGCTCGATGATCGGCATATCGTTCGTTGTCATCATCGTAGCGCCCGCGACGTTCGAGCCCGCGCTCCAGCCGATATACGGCGTGCCGTCCTCGACCATTTTGCTAATCAGAGCGATGAGCTCGTTTTCGTACATATCGTGCACGAGCTTGAAGGTGTTGCCGCCGCCTACGAATATGCAATCCGCGCTCGCGACTTCCTTCGCGGCGTTTTTAGCGTGATGGACGCCGACGATGTTTAAATTTAAGCTCGCAAGCGCCTCTTTGACGCGCTTTTCATATTCGTCGTAGCTCCTGCGTAGGCTCGCGTAAGGGATGAAAACGATCTTTTTGCCCGCGAGGTTGTTTTCCTTCGCGAATTTGCCGATCCACGACACCGCGTGCGATAGATACTTCGTGTCTTTGTAGCCCGAGCTTGAGAGCAGCAGCACTCTTTGCTTGCTATGATCGCGCTTGGAGAGCTTAAACGCCTTTTCGCTCGCAGCTAGTTCGCTCGTACCGAGCATCGCAGCGCCCGCCGCCAAAGCGGCTACCTTTAGTAGGTTTCGTCTTTGATTTTGCATCTTTTCTCCTTTAAATCAAAGTTTGTATCTATTTTGAAATTATATTCCTTTACATATAAAGAGGGGCTGAATATTCGGTTTAAATTTCGCTTGCGCGCAGGCCTCAGCAGGGTAAAATTTAAAACTACTAAATTTTAAAATTAGGCGAGGTGCTGCGTCGTAAAATTTAAAAGCGCGGCTGAATTTAATGAAATTCATGGCGCCGACACGAGGTTAAATTTAGTGAAATTTACGCTTCGTCCTTTGGAATATAGGTGCTTCGATTAAACAGATAACACGCTACAAAAACGAGAAAACAAGGCGATAATACATTTGAGCCGCTCAAAAGCAAGCTTATTATCCTCTCATTATTTTTAGCGATCAGCGCCGCTATTATGAGCGTAAGTGGATAGAGGATCAAAGCTACGCTAGCTAAATTTTCAATCGTAAAAATCGCCAAAGAAAGGCGCTGGTTTTTTATGAAAAGTTTGCTGTATTTTTTCGTCGGATAGCTCTTTAGATAAATTTGCGTAAAAATATATGGCAAAATCAGTACCGCAGCAAGAGAAAAAAGCCCACCCAGAATGTTATTCACAAAGCTTGCAAACCACGAAACTAGAACCACAAAGCCCACAAACGTCATGCTAGCACGTCTAATAAGTCTATGCGTGTCGTAGCGATTTTTTAGATTGTGCGGTATATTTTTAAATTTTGCGTCAAGCTCATTTAGTTCGTCTAGTCTTTCCTTTACGGATTTTGCGCTTTGAGCCGCTAGGACGGACTCCCTGCGTAGATCCGAGGTCCCGGAGGCGGGCGTATATGAGCTTTTATTGAAAAAATAGCATATCGTAAAGATTAACAAGCAGATTGGAGCTGCGATAAGACCGTATAAAAATGCGTAAACACCGTACCCATCGTCGACATCCTTGACAAAAAATGGTCCGAGAAAAAGCAAAATCGGATACAAAAGCAAAACTATACTGGCAAAATTTTCGATCGTAAAGACCAACAAACTACCTCCTTGATCCTTAATAAAAAAGTTGCTGTATCGCTTAGTCTTAGTGTATTTCAAAAAACAGATCGTCGCACATATAGGCAAAACTATTATCGCGACATCACGAATATCTTTAAAAATTTTATACGACGATTCTATAC
>NZ_CALEDC010000023.1 GCF_937949835.1 uncultured Campylobacter sp. | reverse complement strand
GCGCGCAGCTTTTAAAGCGTCTCGCGGGTGCGGGTAAGGTTGTTTTTAAAGACGGCTACTATAAAATCGCTAAGAAATAGCGGCGGAATTGCGAGGTAGAATTTCGTTTCGTAATTTAATGGCAAAATTTTATCAAGATTTCGCAGGTGGAATTTTCGTCCAAATTTTTAATAGGTGAAATTTTACGTAAATAACCCGTGATGACGTGATGAAATAATAGGGCGCGTAATTCGGATTTAAAATTCTGCAAAGAATAAATTTAATCGGCGAAAATTCTAATGGCGAAATGCGGGCGCAAATGCTTCGGCTACAGAAAATTCCGATATCAAAAAAATATAATTCTAAAAATCCCGCCTCGCAAAATTCTGGCGGCGAAAATCAGGGCGCCGAAAATTCTCATAGCAAAAATTCCGATACCAAAAATTCGGGTGCGCAGAATTCCGGTGCATAAAATTTAGCTCGCATGATGAGAAATAAAGCTGCGTTAAAATTTAAAAATTTCACCGCCCGCCCGCGCTTTTTTTGGGTTCGCTTGCAGTTTGCGCGAGCAGGTGCGGCTCTTTGCTGCGCGCGTCCCGCCGAAGCTATTTGCCTCGAAATATCAAGCGCCGATGCAAAGCCGAGCGGAGTGGGTAAAAATTTTAAAAGCCGAAATTTTAAAAGTCTAAATTTAAAAACCGAAACGCTATGAGTACGAATTGCGAGGCAGGTCGCTACATAGATTTTAGCGCGTATTACAACGTGAGTCGCGATATACGCTTCAGCACAGATTACGGCGTGGGTTATGGCATACGCCTCGATAATAGATCGCGACATAAATTTCAATGCATACCGTGGTATAAATTCTAGCGCGGATTATGACATAAATCTCGTCAAGGGTCATGGCATGAACCCAAGCATGGATTATTACGACATACGCCTCAGAGCGGACCTAGACATAAATTCTGACAGGCATCGCGCCATAAATTTTAGAATTTCAAACGCAAACTTAAGACGAATTTAACGGATTTCAAAGCAGTTTTAAAAGCAGATTTAAGGACGGATTTTAAATGATTAAATTTTTAAATTTAAAAGTTGCCGCCGCCGTGTTCGCGCTGCTACTCTCAGGCTGCGACGGACAGAAGCACCATCTAAGCAGCGACGGCACCTCACTTGCTTCCAAGTTCGACCCCTCCGAGCGCACGCTAAAGATCGAGGGCAACGACAAGCCGCTCGTGCTGTTTTTCTACGCAAGTAGCCGAATTTAGAAATTCTAAAATTTTAAAATTTAGATAAAATTCTACGATTTGGAATTTTGATAAAATTCCGTAACTACCAGCTTCCGCTAGCACCGCCTCCACCGAAGCTTCCGCCGCCCCCACTGAAGCCGCCTCCGCTAAAACCGCCATTTCCTTTAAATCCGCCAAAATCCCCGGATGAGCCGTCTCTCATGCGCGATGAGCGCGCGATTTCGCTTATGATGTCTGCGCTTGAGATTATATCCTCGTCGCTTCTTCTGAGGCGCGTTACGCGGCGGCTTAGTATCGCAAAAAGCAAAACCGCAAAAAACACCATAAAGATCGCAAAGTCCTTGTTGCTTGGATCCTGCTGCGCGTTGGCGTTAAGGGGATCAAATTTTATATCGCCGCCTTCGATCGTGCCGATGATCGCCGAAATCCCGCTAATGACGCCACTTTCGTAATCTCCCTGCCTAAAATAGGGTAAAATTTTATTGTTGATGATACGTTTGGCGCGCATATCGGTTAGCACGCCCTCTAGCCCGTATCCGACCTCGATACGCACTTTATGCTCGTGCGGAGCGACGAGAAGCAGTACGCCGTTGTCGCGCCCTTTTTGCCCGATACCAAGAGCGCGCGCCTGCTCTACGCCGATTTCCTCGATAGAGTAGTCTCCAAGCGATTTTAGGCTTACGAACATGATCTGGTTTGTGGAATTTTTATCGAAAGTCGTTAAAATTTCATTCAGACTCTCTCTCGCGGCTGGGCGTAAAATACCAGCCTCATCGATTACGGCGGTGCCGTTTGGATGGGCTAGATACTCGCTAGGTGCGGCAGTGCTGATTACAAATAGCGCCATTAGGGCAAAAGCAAATCTCCAAGCCACTCTCATCGCAGCTCCACCAAGGTCTCTTCTATCTCGTTATTTTCGCTATTTTTAGGCACTCGCATAGCTAGCTCGCACAGCGCGTCCATCGCCTTTAAAACAGCAGGCTCAAGGCCTTGCGTGCTAGGGTTAAATTCCGTCGTGATACGTTCAAACTCGCTCTTAGAGATAAACTCCGCCGCTCGCGCGCCGCAGATGATATGAGCGCAGCGCTCGCGGACGCAGACGCAAAACATTATCGCTTCTTTTACGCTGCCGTAGCGCTCGTAAAATTTTAGCATCGCAAACTCGCTCGAGAGCCGAAGTCTGCGAGATTTAGGTGTGATTAAAGTTAAAAGCGTGGGACATTTAGCTAGCAGAGCTTTAATCGCAATGAAGCTAAGTGCTACGATCTGCAGTAGCTCAGCTTTGCTTATTTGCGGCACGAAGCACATAACGATGCCGATCGCAAACGCCGTCACTGCCGCCGCGCTATAGCTAGCTTCGCAGTCCTCGCTTGCTTCGCGCGCGACCACGCAGACGATCTGCGCACCGCTTGCGGCTTCGGCTTTCGTGATTAGCTCGTGGATTTTTTGCTTGCACTGCTCGTTTAGCATTTGTCTCCCTTAGCGTTATTTAAACGAGACGCTAGGGGCTTTTTGGCTTGAGCTATCAGCGCTAAAGCTAGGTTTGGCACCGCCTAGTCCTACAATGCGCGCGATGATGTTTGTAGGAAAGGTTCTAATTAGCTTATTGTATTCCTGCACCGAAGCGATGTAGTCCTTGCGCGCTACGGCGATGCGGTTTTCCGTGCCTTCGAGCTGATTTTGCAAGTCGGTGAAATTCTGATTTGCCTTGAGATCCGGGTAGCGCTCGACTACCAGCATCAAGCGCGATAGGGCCGAGCTAAGCTCGCCTTGAGCGCCGTTAAATTTCGCAAACGCTTCCGGATCTTGCGCTAAGCTTTCTGCATTGATATTGACAGCGGTTGCCTTAGCGCGGGCATTTATGACGCCTTCTAAAGTATCTTTTTCATGACTAGCGTAGCCTTTGACGGTTTCTACGAAATTTGGAATCAAATCGGCGCGGCGCTGATATTGGTTTTGCACCTGGCTCCACGCAGCTTTAACTTCTTCATCTTTGCTTACGAGTTTATTGTAAACAGGCACTGCAAATATCGCAAATGCAATCGCCGCAATCACTAAGACGATTAGAGCTTTGATTAAGATATGAAGCCCTCCTTTTCGGGACGGATACTCTCCTCCGCCAAAGCTCTCGTCTCGCGTAGATATGCCTTTATCGTCGTAACCTATACGCTCGTTATTTTCTCCTTGCAGCTCTTTCATTGAAATCTCCTTGGGATGTTGGAATTTAATTTGACTAAAATTTCATATTCGATCGTGCCGAAGTGTTTTGCCCAAATCCGCGCGTCGCCCAGCACGCAAACTCGTTCTCCGCCGAATTCCGCACAGAAGCTATCCATCGACATTTTTCCGAGCATTTTTTGTCCGCTTGCAAGCGCTAGCTCGTCCTCGCCGTCGTAGCGAAATAGACCGTCGGCGTAGCCTAGATCATAGGTGCCGATCCTCATATTGCGTGGCGCTTCAAATTTCGCGCCGTAGCCCACGCGCTCGCCTTTTTTTAGCACGCGCGAGCTGATCAGATCGGCATAGAGCTTTAGCACAGGGCGTAAATTTAGGCTCTCGTCAAATTGCGGATAGCCAAACTGTGCCATGCCCACGCGCACATATTCGTCCTCAAAGCCCGCACTTCGCTCGATAGCTGCGGAGTTGCTCGAATGAAATTTTAAATTTTCAAAGCCCGCGGCGGCGGCTTTTTGCCTCGCGAGACGCTTAAATTCTATGAAATTTTGCCTTTGTGCGAAAAAATCGCCGCTTAGCTCGTCGCTTGCGCGAAAGTGTGTGAAAAAGCCACGAAGCTTAAATCCGCCCTGCTTGCATAGCCTAAGCGCCTCATCTAGCTCGCTCGCAGCGATGCCGTTTCTGTGCATAGCAGTATCTGCAGCGATATAAATTTTAAGCCCTCGTTTAAGACGCGAGAAGTAGCTCAGATCATTTATCGCGTAGCAAAACCGCTCGTCCTCGTCCCCGCGCGGAATGTGCGAGAGCACTAAAATTTCATCAAATAAATCCGCGATCTGCGCAGCTTCCGCAGCACTTCGCGTTACGGCGCGTACGAAGCCTAGTTTCGCCGCTTCCTCGCAGCAAAGCCTGCAGCCATGGCCGTATGAATTATCCTTGGCTACTAAAAATACTCGCTCCGCTCCACCTACTTTGGCGGCGATTTGCGCTAGATTGTGCGCATAAGCGTCGCGATCTAAGATAATCTCAGACATCGAAGTCTAGCCCGTAAGTGCGGTACAGATATGGCAGCAGCTTGCGTGCGGCGTAGTCGTAGCCGTAGAATTTCGCATAAACTTCTTTCAAGCTAGCCGCACCTGCACGCTCGAAATCAAATACGTCGGTACCCGCGATCTTTGGCACGCGCTCATCTAAGAATTTAAAAAATTCCGCTCTCGCAGCTAAAAGCTCTTTTATATTTTTCTCAACCTCTTGCTTTTCAGATTCGTTCATCTCTGGTCCTTTAAATTTTCTAGTTTACCTAAAAATACGCGCTGCATCTCGTCGCGAAACTCGGGGCTGCAGGCCTCGAAGCGAGTTACGATCACAGGCGTGGTGTTGCTTGCCCGTACGAGCGCCCAGCCGTCATCAAACCGCACTCTGATGCCGTCGATCTCGATAATATCGCGGATGGGCGGTAGCTCCGCGATACCTGCGTGGATTTGAGCTTTAAGAGCTTCGATGATCTTAAATTTCGCCTCCTCGCTCGTATTAAATTTAATCTCGTCGGTGCTAAAAACTCGCGGCAGTTTGTCTAGCTCGGCGTCTAAATCATATCCTTTAGCTACGAGCTCAAGCACGCGCATCATCGCATATACGCCGTCATCAAAGCCGAAATATCGCTCTTTAAAGTAAATATGCCCGCTAACCTCGGCGGCAAGATCGATACCGAGCTCCTTCATCGCCTTTTTGATATTGCTGTGGCCGGTCTTGCCCATGAAGCTTTTGCCGATCTTATCGATGGTATCATACATCGCTTGAGAGCATTTAACCTCGCCTAGGATGCGCGGGCGGTGCATGTTTAGAGCAAGCAGGCATGCTAGCTCGTCGCCTTTTATATTGCGGCGCGGCGTAAGCACGGCGATCCTATCTGCATCCCCGTCAAAGCCGAAGCCTAAGCTCACGCCGTCTTGCTTCATCGCGGCTTTAAGATCAGCTAAATTTTTCTCCTCGCTGGGATCTGGGTGGTGGTTTGGGAAGTTGCCGTCCGGCTGCGGGAATAAAACTTTAGCGTTTAGCTCTAACCTTTCGACGATTTTAGTAGTCGTAACGCCCGCAGCTCCGTTTGCGCAGTCGATTATAAAAGGCGCGGCAAAGCCCTTAAGAGCCGCAAATTCCTTCTCAAAATATGCTAGATACTCGCTTAAGATGTCGTACCTCTGGGTGCTTGTATCGGTTGGAATTTCAAAATTTGAACCGATCAGCTCCTGCACCTGCGCGCCAAGACGCCTTAAATCCTCGCCGAAGAAGCTGTCCGTACCGATCGTGATCTTAAAGCCGTTGTAATTTTTGGGATTGTGCGAGCCGGTGATCATTACGTTTGCGTCAAATTTATGCGTAAATACGCTAAAATAACCCACCGGCGTCGGTAGCAAGCCGATATTATAAACTCGCAATCCAGCGAAATTTAGCCCGCTTACGAAATAGCCGAAAAGCTCATCCGCGCTAAGACGGGCATCGTATCCCACGCTAACGCGCTCAAGCCCGAGATTTGCGATATGTTTGCCAAGCGCAAAGCCGATCGCTTTTACGCTGCGCTCGTTTAGCTCCTCGCCCACGATGCCGCGAATATCGTATTCTCTAAAGATATCTTCGATCATAAAATTCCTTTAAATTTAAATCGCGGTATTTTATAAAAACTTGCTTAATATTTATATTATAAATGATAAAATCGCCGCTAAAATTCCAAAGGATGGTTATGAAAAAATTTATTCTAGTAGCGATTTTAGTGGCTTTTGCTTGCGCGGGCGATTACGAGCTCGTAGGTAGCGTAAATACTTCGTTTAGAATTTTTGGCAAAGACGATCGCATCGAAGTTATCGCGGTTAAAGATCCTAAGATCGACGGCGTGACCTGCTACGTCTCTTACGCCAAAAAAGGCGGTGCCAAAGAGATCATCGGCGTGGAGGAGGATCGCTCCGAAGCCTCTGTGTCGTGCGTACAGACCGCGCCTAAAATCATCATTAAAGAGGAGCTGAAAAAAGAGGATATTTTTGAAAAACGCAGCTCGTTGATCTTCAAAAAGACCCATGTAGTTAGGCTTTACGACGCGGTGCAGGGCTCGCTAATCTATTTGGTTTATTCAGACAAAGTGATCGACGGCTCGCCTAATAACTCGATCTCGGCGATCCCATGCCACCAAGCCGTGGGCGACGTATGCGAGCTAGCATATGCCCAAGGCAAAAAACAATAAGAAAGAATTCCGCAAAGATAAAATTTTATCGCAGCGGAATTCTAAATTAGAAATTGCGCGATGAGATGGCGCACGAAATTTAATAGAATTTCGCTAAATTTCGCAGCATTTTATAAAATTTTATCCGCGCCGTTAAAATCCTACGCGAATGCCTAAGATGAGAATTTTACCGCTTTATCAAAGCATCTTAACGCATATTCGCGCTACGCTAGTAGGCGTGCGCTTGTAGGTCGTAAAATGAAAAATTAAGCAATTTTTGCTAAAATCTCGCGATTTTGAAAACCCTCGTAAATCTAAAGGAAATCAATGAAGACATTTTTTAGTATGGAGTGCGCGTCAGTGATGCTACTGATTTTGGCGCTAGCCTGTGCGATCGCCACTTTCATAGAGACCGCTTACGGCACGGAAGTAGCTTGGGCGATGGTTTATTCTACTGCGTGGTTTGGCGCGCTGATGGTGCTTTTGGGAATAAATTTAACCTACAATATCTATCGCTACCGCATGATTAAGCTTCGCACACTGCCTGCGCTAATCTTTCACGCAAGCTTTTTGTTTATGCTTGTTGGAGCGATTTTGACGAGATATTTCGGCTTTGAGGGCAATATCCATATAAGAGAGGGCGGCGAGAGCTCGATCGTAACGACTAAAGACGAGGTCGTTCAGCTTCTTACTTTAGGCAGTGACGGCGAGTTTATATCTGCTGACGAGAGCAAATTTTTAAACGGCGCAGGACGGATGAACTTCGATCTCAATCTAGACGTAGAGGGTAGGATCGCAAATTTAAAATTTAAAGAGCTCGTAGAACACGGCGAGCTAAAATGGGTGCAAGATCCGACCGGACAGGCTCCTGCGCGCGTGGAACTATTATTTTCAAACAATGTCGGCAGCCAAAATGTCTCCTTGCAATCAGGCGAAAGCATGGATATAGGCGAGCTTAGTATCACTTTTAACGCAGAGCCTAAAAGTAAGAATTTCATCTACATAAAATCCAAAGACGGCAAATTTTATCTAAACTCAAGTCTTGATATAAACGCCACTAAAATGGCTGATATGAGCACTTCGCCGCTTAAGAAAAACGAGGATAATCCGCTAGGCAATCTCTTGCTTTACAGCTTCGACGGGATAAATTTCGCTCCCGTTAGCTTGCTTAGCTCCGCGGTCGAGAAATTTGTCCCGGTCGATGCGAATTTACCGGGCGAGCCCGGCGTAGTAGCTACGCTAAGCTTTGCGGGGCAGAGTCGCGAAATCTACGTGCCTAGGGATTCGCATGGTGCTAGCTACAAGGTGGGTGATAAGAATTTCATCGTAGCCTTGGCGCCAAAGATGCTTCATCTGCCTTTTAAAATCGCGCTTCGCGACTTTGTGATGGATCGCTACCCGGGCACCAATTCGCCCTCCGGATATAAAAGCGAAATCACGCTAAAAGACGGCAATACGAGCTTTGATTATGATATTTTTATGAATCACGTGCTCGATTACGGCGGATACCGATTTTTCCAAAGCTCATACGACACAGACGAGCGCGGCACCGTGCTTTCGGTCAATAAAGACCCCGGCAAAGTTCCAACTTACATCGGTTATTTTTTGCTTTGCGTGGGGATGTTTTTTAACTTTTTTAACCGGGGCTCGCGCTTTTTCAAGCTCTCGCGCTTAATCAGCGAAAATACGCATCTTGCTCGAGAAAAAGATGTAAATTCTAAAAATTCCGTGTCTAGCTCGGTGCCCGTAAGCTCCACAGAAAGCTCTGTATCAAAACGCACCAAAAAATCGCGACGCGGCACTAAAGGCGCGGCATTGGCATTAGTAGGCGCGTTGGCTTTGAGCTCGGCTGCATTGTATCCTAGCACAGCAAATGCCGAACAAAACTTCACGATTCAAAATTCTACTTCGCAAAGTTCCGCCTCAAATGCAGCTGTAGAAAATCCAGCGTCGCAAAGCCCGGCTATCGTGCAAGATCCCGCTTCGCAAAATTCCGCGCAGAATTCCGCCGCTGAAAATTCCAAGCAAAGCTCCATTCCGCAAGAATCTGCAGCGGAGCAAGACTCCGTCCCGCCGCATAATTTTTCTACTATGGGAGGCGAGCTGGCCGTGCCGAAATTTGATCCTAAATTTAGCGAGGATTTAGCAAGCCTCGTAATTCAGGGATTTGATGGGCGAATGGAGCCTTTTGATACAGTTTCTAGGGAGCTTTTAAATAAAATTTACCGTGCCGACAACTACAAGGCGCCAAATGGCGAAATTTTAAACCATAACGCCGCTGCGCTTTCTTTTATGCTAAATCAAAGCTACTGGAGGCGTGCGCCGATTATCAAGGTTAGCGAGCCGGAGCTTAAGAAAATTCTAGGTATGGACGAGAAGCAAAGCCACGCCAGTATGATGGATTTTTTTGAATTTAAAGGCGGCGAGAGCTACTACAAGCTCGATAAAATGGTCGAGGAGATCAACCGAAAGCCTTTGGGCAACCGCGGTGTGCTAGATAAAGAGATCATCAAGGTAAACGAGCGCGTAAACGTCTTTTACTCGGCGTTTATGGGGGATTATTTTAGAATTATTCCGGTTAAGAACGCTAAAAATAACGAGTGGCTTTCGCCGCTATATCTAGGCGATGCGCTGGATCAAAACGAATCTGCTGAAGTTAAAAAAATGATGGGAATATTCGTTTCGTCCGTAGTTTATGCCCAAGAAAGTGGGGATTGGAGCGGCGCAGAAAAGATGCTAAGCTACGTCAAAAAATACCAGGCACAAAATGGCGCAAATTTAATGCCTAGCGAGAGCGCGATAAAATATGAAATTTTATTTAATAAGGCTAAAATTTTTTCTCGCCTCTTTCCGATCTACACTATCTCGGGATTTTTGCTTCTGATCTTTATCTTTCTTAGGATGATGAAGCCCGCTCTTCGCTTAGGCGGCGCGTTTAAGCTAGTTTATGTCGTAAATATCGTCGCTTTTATCGCGCATACTGCAGGTCTTGCGCTGCGCGGCTACGTCTCGGGGCACGCGCCGTGGAGTAACTCCTACGAATCGCTCATCTACATCGCGTGGGCGCTGTCGCTAAGCGGAATATTTTTCTCGCGCAAATCCGCTATTTCGCTGGCGCTAACGTCAATAATGGCGGGCATAACGCTGATGGTGGCGCATCTTAGCGACATCGATCCGCAGATCACCAATCTCCAGCCGGTTCTAAAATCGCACTGGCTTACGATCCACGTCTCGGTAATCACCGCGAGCTACGGATTTTTAGGCCTTTGCATGCTGCTTGGAATTTTCACTCTCGTGATGTTTCTGTTCGACAAGAAAAACCCCGAGATCGCGCGCAACATCACGGAGGCCACGCATATCAACGAAATGTCGATGATCCTGGGCCTTTGCTTGCTGACGGTGGGCAACTTCCTAGGCGGCGTGTGGGCGAACGAAAGTTGGGGGCGCTACTGGGGCTGGGATCCGAAGGAGACCTGGGCGCTCATTACGATTTTGATCTACGCAGCGGTCGTGCATTTTAGGTTTATGCACAAGCTCAACAATCAATTCGCCTTTGCCGTAGCCTCGATGTTTGCGTATTTTAGCGTCATAATGACCTATTTTGGCGTAAATTTCTACCTAAGCGGCATGCACTCATATGCTAGCGGCGAGCGCATTCCAGTGCCCGGCTGGGCGTACGTGATGATCGCTTCGATGGTGGCTCTTGCGATCGCGGCGTATTTCCGCTCGGGTAAATCGGCTAGACTTTAGATAGGTGGGGCCCAAATTTCAGAATAATAATTTTGAAATTTCGCCCGGATTTCGCAGCTTGCCGAGGCTTTAGGGATTTATGGAATTTATCTTTAAATTTCGGCTAGGCTTTAAAACCCTGCAGAATTTTATAGAATTTTACGGCTCGCGATTGCGCTAAATTTTAAAATTTTGCATCGTGGCATAATGCATCGCGACAGAATTTTTTGATGCTTGAAATTTTAAGGCGTCGTAAAATTCTAATGATTTGGAATTTGTGCCGCTATGGGGTTTTAATGTTTTAAATTTTACTTCTAATGGAATTTTTTCATGCGACGGAAGCTCGACGAATTCTAGAATTTTAAAATTTCAGCTAGCGCGCTAGTGCAAAATTCGCCCCGCCGCTGCCATGACCGAGCAGTGAAATTTTAAAATTTGATTTTATAAATTCTATGCTCGTCTTTAAATTTAAAATTTAAAATCTCGCACTTTATGAAATTTTATTTATGATGTCGAAATTTTAAAATTTCGTGCGTCTTTGTCACAACAAATTTTATGCGATAAAATTTTAAAATTTTAAATTCCGCGCCATGATAGAACATGACAGAATTTGAAAATTTATAAAATTTTAAACTGCAAAAACGCCTCGCTAGGCATTAAAATTATCTTAAAATATAATTTAGCTTGCAAGGTTAAGCTAAATTTCTGCTTATAATCATATTGATTTAATCTTTATTTGGCTAAAATTGATGCTTGTCAATTTCTTAATTTGAAAGGATAAAGATGTCTGATCTAAAACAGGATAGACGAGGCTTTATCGGGCTTACTTTCGGCGCGGTTGCCGCTGTGGGTGGCGTTTTCGCACTCGTGGGGATGAAGAAATCGTGGGATCCGTTACCTAGCGTGCGCGCCGCCGGCGTCACTACGGTAGATTTAAGTCCGATCAAAGAGGGCGAGCTGTATCAAACGCAGTGGCGCAAAAAGCCGATTTTCGTGCTTAAAAAGACTGCCGATATGCCTAAAAACGATGCCCGTGACGTCGTCGTAGGGGATGCTAGATATACGCTTTGCATAGGGCTTTGCACGCATTTAGGCTGTATTCCTAGCTACAAGCCATCGACGCAACAATTCATCTGTGCATGTCACGGCGGAATTTTTGATGCTAGCGGCATAAACGTGTTCGGCCCGCCGCCGCGTCCTATGGATATACCGCCCTTTAAAATCGACGGAACGAAACTCGTTTTAGGCGAAGAGGGCCCCGAATACCAAGCCCTAAAGCAGAAAGCATAGGAGGCGCAGATGGCACATATAAGAAAAGCTACGGGAGTTTGGGATTGGTTCGACCAAAGGCTCGCCGTAACGAAATTTTTCAAGGTGATGGTAAGCGAGTATTGGATTCCTAAAAATATCAGCTTCCTTTGGGCGATGGGCGTTATTTTGATGACGCTATTTATAGTTTTGTTCGTTAGTGGACTAATGCTCGTGATGTATTACAAACCGGATGTAAATTTAGCATTTGATAGCGTAAATTTCACGATTATGAAAGAGGTCGAATACGGCTGGCTATGGCGTCATATCCACGCAGTATCGGCATCGGTCGTATTTTTGATCCTATACATTCATACTTTAGTAGCTATTTATTACCGCTCGTATAAGCAAGGGCGAGAGATGATTTGGGTAAGCGGAATGCTGCTTTTCATCATCTTTTCGGCGGAGGCTTTTAGCGGCTATATGCTTCCATGGGGGCAGATGAGCTACTGGGCAGCGATGGTTATTACGAATTTGTTCGGCGGAATTCCAATAGTGGGCGATGCGATAGTCGAATGGATTCGCGGCGATTACGCCGTAAGCGATCCGACGCTAACGCGATTTTTTATGCTCCACGTCTGTTTGCTGCCTCTTGTAGTGGTTGCGGTGCTGGCGGTGCATTTTTATTCGCTTAGATTTCCGCACGTAAATAACCTAGACGGCGAGGAGATTGACTTTGAGCTCGAAGGCGAGAAGTATTTGGAAGGAAAAACTAGCGAAAGCAAGGTAATTCCGTTTTGGCCGGGCTTTTTGGCGAAGGATTTTTTCTACGTCAGTATCTTTATGATATTTTTCTTTTATCTGGTCGGCTTTCACTTCGATTTTGCGATGGATCCGATAAATTTCGAGCCGGCAAACAGCCTCAAAACCCCGACGCATATCTATCCGGAGTGGTACTTCCTTTGGGAGTATGAAATTTTGCGCGGATTTTACTTTGATGTAGGACCGCTTAAGGCTGCCGACATCGGGCTTGTCGCCTTTGCCTTCGCCGGGATTTCGCTATTTTTTATCCCACTATTTGATCGCAGCAGCGTAGTAGCGCCTGCGCACAAAAACAAAGCGTTTTTCATTTGGTTTTGGGTTTTGGTAATCGACATGATCCTGCTTAGCCTTTTTGGTAAGCTTCCCGCAGACGGCGCGGAGCTTGGTATCGAAAATAAATACTGGGGCTTTGCTTTATCGATCGTCTATATTGGATTGCTCGTCGTAGTGCTTCCGTTAATTACAATCGCAGAAAGAAAGAGGGTCTAGCCATGAAAGAGATAAGAACCCTAATCTTAGTGCTTTTTTGTGTGGGAATTTTATACTGGTTTATCGAGCCTTATGCTCATACTAAGCTTAGTCCGCACACTGATCCGGTAAATTACGACTTTGCAGCAGGCGATACGGCTTTAGCCGCGCATAACGTGGCCGCAGCAGAAAGCGCTTTGGCCGCAGCTGAA
The DNA here is from genome assembly GCF_937949835.1 of uncultured Campylobacter sp. Lineage (GTDB taxonomy): Bacteria > Campylobacterota > Campylobacteria > Campylobacterales > Campylobacteraceae > Campylobacter_B. The sequence goes on along the minus strand of NZ_CALEDC010000023.1, from coordinate 8,747 downwards.
AAAGGCGGGGATGAGACGATGATAAAAAATTCTAAAAAAGCCCTAGCCAGTGCGAAAGAGCAACAAGACAAAACGGTGCTTTTTTGGGATGAGATAAATAAAATCGATCTTAGCAAAGGCGATGCCGTGCGAGGCGCCGAAACCTTTACAAATGCAGGCTGCACCGCATGTCATGGAGTAAAAAGTGCAAATATCCCCGCTCCTATGGACGCGGCAAGCGCTAGTGCCGCATACGGCGTCAATCCTCCGGATCTTAGCAGCGCAGGCTATCTATACACCGATAAATTCTTAGCTGCACTCATCAAAGATCCGATCATGGCTCTTAAGCTAGATCAGAAATTTGGCGACGAAAAACCTTTTCCGATGCCTGGATTTTTCGGTGCGGGCGGTGATCTAAATCAAGAGATCGCCGATATCGTAGCCTATCTAAAATCGGTCGCTCCTAGCGAGGATAAGCTAATCGCCTCTGAGGCTGCTGCTAGCGGCATCAAGCAAGGCACCGAACTAGACGAAGCGCAGAAAAAATTCCTTTTAAACAAGGCGGTTTTTGAGGATGCTTGTCTAAGATGCCACGACGTCAAATATGATAAGCTCTTTGCATCCAGCGACAAGGCTAGCTTGGCTGCGTATATGGGCTCGATACCTCCTGATCTTTCGATGATGATCCGTTCTAAGGGCGCCAACTATCTACACGAGTTTATCAATGATACGCAAAAGAAGCTTCCAGGCACTTCGATGCCGCGCGTAGGCTTGAACGAAAACGCTGAAGCCAAGGTCGTGGAATATCTAGCTGACGTAGGCGATAGCAAAAAAGCCGAGCGTGAAGCTACAACCATAAATATTATGATATATTTCTTGATCCTTTCTGTTTTTGCAGGTCTTTGGAAAAGCAAAATTTGGTCGAAACTTCACTAAAATTTTAGCAGTCGGAGTAAAATCCGACTGCCGTTTAAAATTCCGCCATATCCTAAATTCTATTAAATTCCATCTATCAAAAAGCTCTTGCAATTGAGAATTTAGCCGCTTTCGTGCTTTATGATAACCGCTTTTTTTATTACTTTTTAAGATTTTTCTACATATAATTGCCGCTCGATTTTGAAATTTAATGTATGAATTTAACTCAAGAAGGTTCAGATGAAATTTTTTAAATTTGCGGTTTTAGCTCTAATTTTTCCGCTTGCTATGCTTTTTGCGGATACGGATTATCGCGCCGAAGCAGCGACGATAAAAGAGAAATTTGCTCAAGCGATCAAGCTTTATGTCGATGGTAATAATTCTGAGGCTAGAAAGATAACTCAAGAGGCGTATTTTGGGCATTTCGAAAATCTGGAAGCCGGCATCCGCATAAATTTGGGACAGAAAAAATCCTACGATATGGAGAAGCAATTCGGCGATATCCGTAAAGCAATCAAAGCCGAAAAGCCTCTAAATGAGATCCAAGCGATGATCGATAATCTAAATCGCGAGATTGATGAGGTTCTGCCTGCGATCGAATCTGGTCATCGTCTCGTAGCCGAGTATCAAGACGGAGGCGACGGCAGCACTTCTGCGCCAACCTCAGGTGGGAATTCCGCAGCATCCAGTACGACCTCGCCGTGGATGAGCGTCTATACGGAATTTAAAACTGAGCTGGATAACGCTAAAGCTGCGTTTGATAAAAAAGACACTGCTGCGCTAAAAGCTGCGCTAAATCGCGCGAAATTTGATATCTACCGCAACGAACGCCTAGAAGAGGCGGTACGAAAATATGTCTCGTCTCAGACCGATCAATCAATCCAGCAAATCATCGGAAATCTCTTGCGCGAGGATGCAGATACGGACAAATCAAAATTTGACGAAGCGATAAACGCCCTAGATAATCTAGCATTAAAAGCCGTAAATGATTTGCCGCAAGAAAGCTACTCCATAGCGCCGCAGACTGCGTTAGCACAAAGCGATACTAGCGAAGATGAAGGCAAGGATTTTACGCCGATTGTGCAAAATATCAAAGATAAAATGGCTAAGGTTTTGCAGCTTTACGAGAGCGGCAAGGTTGATGACGCGATCGACGAGAGCGGCAATATCTACTTCGACGAATACGAAGAGAGCGGTATGGAAAATATCGTCGGTGCTAAAAATACTCAGCTCAAGCTAGACACCGAAGCAAGCTTTAATAAAATTTCAGCTCTTATGCGCGCGGGTGCTTCCAAAGAGCAGATCGTAGCGGCGCAAAATAAGCTATTTGATCAGCTTACCCAAAGCCTAGAGCTAACGAAAAAATCAAGCAACTGGGATCTATTCTTATACGCGTTTATCATTATCTTGCGTGAAGGATTTGAAGCGCTCATCATCGTAGCCGCAGTCATCGCTCTACTTATAAAATCCGGCAACTCAAAGCACCTAAATATCGTCTACAGCGCTCTTGGCGTAGCGGTTGTGCTAAGTATCGCTACGGCTTATGGGTTGAATTATATCTTCGGTAGTGAAAATGCAGGACAAACGCGCGAAGTGATGGAGGGCGCGGTGATGTTAATCGCCGTAGTTCTGCTATTTTACGTGGGCTTTTGGCTTCTTTCAAATGCAAGCTCCAAAAAGTGGAGCGCCTATATCCAAGGTCAAATTTCAAACAGCCTAAGCTCGGGCGATAGCAAGATGCTTTGGTGGACGGTATTTTTAGCGGTTTATCGCGAGGGCGCAGAGACGGTACTATTTTATCTGGCACTACTTTTCGATGCCAAGACTCCGGCAGCTACCAGCATGGTAGCAGCAGGCTTTGTAGCGGGTCTAGCGGCTCTTATCATAGTTTATATCGTCATCAAAAAATTCTCGCTTAAAATCGCTATCAAGCCGTTCTTCATCGCTACATCGGTCATTATCTTTTATATGTCCGTCGTATTTGTGGGCAAGGGCGTGATGGAGCTAGTCGAGGGCAAGGTATTCGTACCTACCGTAATAGATGGGCTTCCAACGATTACGTGGATCGGATTTTATCCTTACGTCCAGAGCCTAGTGCCGCAGGCGGTGATGATCGTGCTTTTAATCGTAGGAATTTTGATCTTAAAAAATAAGCAAAAAAACAAATCTTAATAAGGAGAGAAAAGATGAAAAAGATTTTTTCAGGTATGTTGGCGCTAAGCCTAGCCTCTGTTATAGCAATGGCGGGAGAGCATCCGATCGGCGAGCCGATTGAGCAAAATGGAATGGAGATCGCTGCTGTGTATCTTCAGCCTATCGATATGGAGCCTAAAGGCATCGATCTAGCTCCTAGCAAGGCGGATATCCACCTTGAGGCGGATATCCACGCTATTAAAGGCAACGCAAACGGATTTGGCGAGGGCGAGTGGATTCCTTACCTAAAGATCGCTTACGTGCTTAAAAACCTAGACACCGGCAAGATCCAAAAGGGAAATTTCATGCCGATGGTAGCTAGCGACGGCCCTCACTACGGCGCCAATATCAAGATGGTAAACGGCGTAGGCAACTACGAGCTAACCTATAACATCGAAAATCCAAGCGCCAACGGATTCGGACGCCACGCGGACAAAGCGACCGGCGTAGGCAAATGGTGGGAGCCGTTCTCGGTTAAATACACCTTCCAATACACAGGCGCTCCTAAAGAGTAAATCGTAGCAGGCTCCGCCGAGTCCGTTTTGGCGGAGCTCTAGCGGTATTGGGTTTAGCCGCACGCTTTAAATTTAAGGCGGTTAATTTAGCTAGTTTAAATTTAATTGCTACGCCGCAGTCAAAGCGTATCGTTTTTGCTTTAATGCGTTTAAGCTTACGAATCTTTTAGTTGCGGCAAAATTTTAAAATTAGCGCGTCGCGAGGGTGAGACAAAACCAAAGCAATAGCGAGGCGAAATTTCTCTTTGCGGGCGGCTCTTGCCGTTGCGAGCTTTTTTGCGAGTGGATTTAAAATTTTAAAATTTACAAAATGGCGTAGGTTTTAAAATTTTAAAATTTAAGCAATTATAGGCGATTTACGCGCATTAGACTCGATGAGGATTTTTAATGACGATATTTTTTTATCACGTTAGCTTGGCTCTATTTCCGCTCGCGTTTTTAAGCGCGTATCTGGGCGGCAGGCGCTTTATCAGCGCATCGTTTTTGCCCGCGCTTTTGGGGGCTGCATTTGGGGCGCTGTGCTTTAGCGCATTTGCGCGCTCGGCAAACGCCGATACGGGCAAGATCGTATTTGATGCGCTCGCACTTTTAGCACTGCTCGCGCTACTGCTTGCGTTTAAGTTTAAGCGATTATATCTTACCGCTATAGTTATTTTTGCTCTTGGTTGCGCGTATGGATTTGAATACCGCTTCATAGGGATGAATTTTAAAATTTTCTCCGGCGAGCTGCTGGACAGCTTCAGCCTAACCAACCTCTTTATGGCGGTTTTAGGTGCGCTGGCGCTAATTTTATTCTATTTTATTTATCGCTCAGCTCTAGCGCGCGCGAGCAGAGGCGCAAAGCTAGCGTCATTCGCTCTTGCATGGGCGTTTGCCTTTATTGCTAAAATCGGCTTTTTAGGCCTTGATCTGCGCCAGGCGGACGCACCCAAAGCGCTAGCTGCGAAGGGCTTTGAGGGGCTTTCAAACGCGATCGGCTCGTCCGAGTTTCTAAGCGTCATCGCTAAAATCATCCATTACAACAACTCCTATCTGACGCTAGCTCTTTGCCTTATAGCCACGCTAATTGCGCTGCTTACGGCATTTCGTGCGCCAAGTCGAGTGCCTAGCGAAGCGGACATTATAAAATTTAGAGAGGTTAAAGCGAGCAGATTTGCCATTTTTAGAGATTTTAGCCTGATCTTATCGCTTGGGATTTTAATCAGCTTTTTGGGGCTTTATTATATCTTGGTCGCTTCAAAACCGCCTACGATCGATGAGCCTAAGATTATCGAGCCGCAAGGTGCGGAATTCATAATCGATGCAAACATCGTAAAAGACGGCAAGCTGCACCGCTTTGCCTACGTTACCGACGATGGGCATAAGGTCAGGTTTTTTCTACTAAACCGCTTCACGGACAAATTTGCCCCGGTCGCGGTTTTTGACGCGTGCTCGATCTGCGGCGATATGGGCTATATCAAAAAAGGCGACGAGCTCATTTGCATCGCTTGCAACGTGCGTATATTTTTGCCGAGCGTCGGCAAGCTGGGCGGCTGCAATCCGATCCCGCTGGATTATAAGCTAGAGGGGCAAAATATCGTCATCGCGCTTAAGACGATCGAGGACGGCGCGTCCTATTTCTCGGAGATCGTGGATAAAAAGGTGATCGATCCGGTCAGTAGAAAAGAAATTTTAAACACCTCTAAATTTAGCTATCTTTACTACGGACGCACCTACTTTTTCGAAAGTGAAGCGAATGCAAACGCCTTCACCGCACACCCCGAGCGCTATGTAGATGAAAATGGCACGCTAAAGGAGCTTAAATAATGTTTTTACGCATCATCAAATCCTCCATTTTAAACTCCAGGGATAGCAAAATTTTAGCGTTTTTGACCATATTTTTATCGGTCTCGCTGATCGCTTGCATGCTAAATATCACGCTAAAAATCGGCGATCAGGTCGCTAAGGAGCTACGCAGCTACGGCTCAAATATCGTAGTGCTACCGCGCTCGCAAAGCCTAAGTATCGAGATCGGCGGGCGCGAATACTCGCCACTTAAAAACGACGATTTCTTAAAAGAGAGTGATCTGCATAAGATCAAAGAAATTTTTTGGCGCAACAATATCACCGCCTTTGCGCCTTTTTTAACTACCCGCGCGGGAGATTACGACGTCGTGGGAACCTACTTTGAAAAGGACGTGGGCGTTAGCGACGAGCCTGATTTCAGATCGGGCGTGCGCTCGCTCTATCCGTTTTGGAGCGTAGAGGGGCAGTGGGTAAAGGACGGCGCCGATGACGAGGTGCTTGCAGGAGACGCGCTGGGGCTAAAGATCGGCGATACGGTTAAGCTTGGAGATTATGAGGTTAAAGTCGTTGGGATTTTGCACGGCGCGGAGGATGAAGCCAAAAAGCTGATCGCAAATTTATCGCTAGTGCAAAAGCTAACGCACAAAGAGGGCCTCATCGCCAAGGCAGAAGTCAGCGCCATGACTATCCCTGAAGACGATCTGTCCGTAAAGGCAAGAAGAAGCCTCGATAACCTAGACGCCACAGAATACGACACCTGGTACTGCTCAGCATACGTTAGCTCCATCGCATATCAAATCACCGAGGAGTATCCAAACGCAACTGCTAAGGCGGTGCTTAGCGTCAGCGAAGCTCAAAGCGGCATCACGAAAAAAATTCAAAATTTAATGGGTGTCGTAAGCATTCTGTCGCTGCTAATTTCAAGCATCTGCATCACGAGCCTGCTAAGCAGCGAAATTTACAAGCGCAAAAAGGAGATCGGCTTGCTTAAGGCGCTGGGAGCGAGCAACTTTATGATCTATATCCAGTTCGCCGCCGAAATTTTCGTCATCTGCGTAGCAAGCTCACTCGTGGGCGCAGTCGTGGGCTACGTGCTTAGTTGGGCGATCGCGTATCAAATTTTTGGCTCCTTTATCGGCGTCTCGCTTATGGTCTTTCCGCTTAGCATCGTCTTTGGACTTCTTATTTGCATTATCGGCTCGATTTTGCCGCTACGCGGAGTGATCAAGCTACTGCCTGCGGAGGTGCTTTATGGTAGGAAATAACGGAGCGTTTTTTAGAGGCGCGATCTTTAAAAGTATCATCAACAGCGGCATTCGCAGCTTCGTTATTTTCGTCGCGATCATGCTAGGCAGCGCGGTTTGCGCGGCGTTCGTAAATATCTACGCCGACATCGATAAAAAGGTCGCCAGCGAGTTAAACAGCTACGGCGCAAATTTAATCGTAAGCCCTGCGAATTTAGAAAATTCCCATATGGACGAAGCGGCGCTCGATGCGAAATTTGCTAAAATTCCAGCCCTAAAAAGCGCGAATAAATATCTTTTCGGCAGCGCAAATTTGGGCGTCAACTCAGGCATCATCATGGGGGTAAATTTCTCCTCTCTGCGCGATACGATGCCGTTTTTGGATCTTAAAGAGGGCTCGTTTATCGGCGTGGATTTCGACGATAAAAACGCGCTCATCGGGCAGGATCTCGCCAAACTTTTGGGCGCGAAGCTCGGCGATAGTATCGAGATCACGCCGATCGGCTCAAACGAAACGAGCAAGGTTAAGATAAAAGGCATCGTCTATGACGGGCAGAAAGAGGACGGCATGCTGCTAATCTCGCTGCCGCTGGCGCAAAAAATTTTAAATCAGCCTGCGCAGGTAAATTACGCCGAAGCGATCGTAAGCGGCGATTTTAAGCAGCTTAGCGAAATTTCAAAAAGCCTGAGCGATGCGCAGATGAGCTTCGCGCCGATCGGCAAAGTATCCAAGACCCAAGGCATCATCTTAAACAAAATCAAGCTTTTGATGCTTCTTATCGGCATTACGATCCTTCTGATCACCTCGGTCTGCATCAACACGAGCCTTAGCTCGATCCTGCTTTCGCGCATCAAAGAGTTCGCGCTCATCCGCGCAATCGGCGCGAGCAAACAAAATTTGCTCCACCTAATCCTGAGCGAAATTTTAACCGTCTGCGTCGCAGGCTCGCTAGCTGGAGTATTCGTGGGATACCTGCTCGCGATCTTGCTGGGGCATCTGATATTTTCAAGCAGCGTGGATTTTAGGCTAATCAGCCTCTTTGCGGCGGTCGCGCTGAGCCTGATTTTTGCGCTCGCGGCAAGCTACTATCCGATCAAAAAGGCGCTGAATCCGAATTTAGCGAATCTATTAAGGGAATGACATGGAAATTTTAAAATTTGAAGGCATCTGCAAATACTTCGGCGAGGTCAAGGCTCTCGATAATATCAGCTTCGACGTTTTAAGCGGCGAGTGGGTCAGCATAATGGGGCCAAGCGGCAGCGGCAAGAGCACGCTCGTAAATATCCTAAGCCTGATGGACACTCCCACTGCGGGCAGATATATCCTAGGCGGAGCCGACGCGAGCGCGCTAAATGACGAGCAAATTTTAGAATTTCGCCGCAAAAAGATCGGCCTCGTGTTTCAGCAGTTTCACCTAATCCCTTACCTAACGGCCGTCGAAAACGTCATGCTAAATCAATACTACCACAGCTGCGTGGACGAGGACAGCGCCAAAGCGGCACTTGAGAAAGTGGGGCTCGGGCACCGCATCACGCACCGCCCTAGCGAGCTTAGCGGCGGCGAGCAGCAGCGTGTCTGCATCGCGCGCGCACTCATCAATGACCCCGATATTATCATCGCCGACGAGCCTACGGGCAACCTCGACGAAGCCAACGAGCGCGTGGTTTTGCAGCTCTTTCAGACGCTTCGCAGCGAGGGCAAGACGCTGCTTTTGGTCACGCACAACGAAGAGCTAGGTAAATTTGCCGATAAAGTGGTGCGCCTAAGACACGGCAAGCTCGATCGAATAGAGCTTTTGGATCAAAGCACGATGAAGCACAATCTCGGCTCGCAAGATAAAATTTCAGATTGCGATCCAAACAAAAGCGCTTCGCAAAGCTCTAGCGGCGAAGATCGGGGTGCTGAAAATTTAAGCGGCGAAAATTCCGATACAAAAAATTCGGGCGCACAAAATTCCGATGCGTAAAATTTAGCCCGTATGATGAAAAATAGAGCTACGTTAAAATTTAAAAATTTCACCGCCCGCTCGCGCTCTTTTTGGATCCGCACAAAGCTCGCGCGAGCAGGTACGGCTCTTTGCTGCGCACATCCCGCCGAAGCTGCTTGCCTCGAAAG
>NZ_CALEDC010000022.1 GCF_937949835.1 uncultured Campylobacter sp. | reverse complement strand
ACTTGTTCAGCTCAAAGTCGATATATATGTCGGAATCGGCCGGTGCGGTAATGGGTTTTGTCTTATAGGTGCCGTTATCGTTTATAAGTAAAGCGACAGAGCCGTCGTATATATTAGCGCGATCGTTAGCTAACCATTGATTAACCCCATCGGATCCGTATAGCGAATCCATTTGCGTGGTTCCTTTGTGTTGAACTTTAAAATACTCGTCGGAGGTCATTTTTCTCTCGCCACCAAACCCTAAAAACCCTAGCTTTGCATTTACGGTTCCACTTTTAGGTGTATAAAATCCACTGATGGTAGCGTTAATGTTTATAGGCGTATATCCATTCTTCCAAGGGGTGAGGACAAAATAATCGCCGTAAATAGTTACGTTCTTTGGTTTAAAATATTTATTTTTATATTCTACGGCCTCTGCATAAGTCATTTTCCGACCCGTTACGCTATCGTTAGATTGTAAATTATTTAGCAAATCCCTTCTGGAGTTGGCGGTTTTATCATATACTATGATTATTCCCCATCCGCCGTACGGCCCAATACGAGCGCCGTCGAACTCTCCATTGGTAAAATCTGCACCGATTGGATCCATACCATCACTCGTTCTTACGTTTCCTACAGTAAATTCAATGCTATCGGAATAATCTACAAAATAATTCTTAACTTTATCAGTAATATCTTTAGTGCAGCCGTATTTTAAACGTAAACGTAGAGGTTTTCCGGAGCTTGCTAAAAAGTTCCAAGCAGCCGTTCCCTCGCATCTATCTCTATGAATATCTTCTATTATGCTAGCTTTACCTTTCGAACTTTTCATTGTAAATTTTACCCATGTATACCACTTAGCAAAACCGGTATCTTTTTTTCCGCCCCCCTGGTTATATTCTGCTAGGCTGTTAAAATCAGTCGTGCTGAATATATTTCCCTGCCAATAAAGTCTAGCATAGACTATATCGTCTTTAGTCACGCCCTTAGGAAGCCTCAAAACAGCTTTTGAACTATTCAAATAAAACTGTCCATTAGTATCATCTTTAATATATGTGCCTTTTGCTCCCCACATATAACCTTGACCGGCTTCAGTGGATTGGGACCAATCCAAACTAATCACCGGCTTTCCAGTCACGGCGTAGTCTCCAAAGACGTATGTGCCCGCACCGCCGAATCTAACTATCGGCTTTTGGTTTAATTCGTCAGACCGATTTTTTATAGTGGTGAAATTATACAAACCCTGATCTCCGTTCCAAGTCCAACCACCTCTCCTTCCGTCCAGCCAGCCATCGTCACGATACTCGTTGCTTATTGGGGTAGCAGGATTTATCTTCACGTTCGACCTGCTATCATCTGCAAACGCGTTTGTCAAACAACAAACGAACAGCGCCAAAAGAGGCGCAAAGCTAAAACTCTTAACTTTCATGATACTACCCTCCGGTCAATAACATAACTTTTGACTATTATTTTACATTTTTTTTGCTTAAATTACAGTGCAATTTGAAAGATTTATAATTAAAATTTAATTTATTTCAAATGGGACGGCAAATAATGACAACGCGATTAAAAAATTTCATAAAATATAAAAAATGCGGAAATTTATCAAAAATTTCAGCAAATTTT
>NZ_CALEDC010000021.1 GCF_937949835.1 uncultured Campylobacter sp. | reverse complement strand
GAAATACGACCTCTATGAGCTGTGCACGCTTGATCTAACGGGCTTCGAGCCGGATCGCCCAAACCCGATCCGAGTGCGCAAACTCTACGAAAAAATATCAAATCTATATGAAAAGGAGAATCTGTGAACGAAGAAATTTTGGAACTTAAGGAGCTGATCATTTCGGGGCTAAACCTCGAAGACGTAGCACCCGGCGACATAAATGACGATGAGCCACTTTTTGGCGACGGGCTCGGGCTAGATTCCGTCGATGCGCTGGAGCTTGGGCTTTTGGTGCAGAAAAAATATGGCATCGTGCTTAACTCAAAAACCCAAAATTTAAAGCAAATTTTCTCATCCGTTGCGTCTTTGGCGCAATACATCGCCGAAAATAGGAGTAAAAATGAGTAAAGATGAAATTTTTGAAATTTTAAAAAAGGCGCTCGTGGAGCTTTTCGAGATCGACGAGAGCAAGGTCGTGCCTGAGGCTAAAATTTACGAGGATCTGCAGATCGACAGCATCGACGCGATCGATCTGGTCGATTACGTCAAGAAAAACACGGGCTATAAGCTGATGCCCGATGATTTTAAAAACATCCAAACCCTTGGCGACATCGTGGATGCCGTAGCGGCGAAGCTCGATCAAGACACGAGCGTGGAAACTACGGGCGGCGAGAGTTAAATTTCGCCGCGCGGCGCGGTAAGATCGCGAGTGCGGCGGCTCGGTAATTTACTTTGCGGCGGCACAGAGGCAGCGGTTGACTTGATAGATAGCAACGGCGGCATTTTGTTTGGTGCGCGTGGTGGTTTGATAAGACGCAGCGAACATTATCAAAAGTGCGCGGCGAACGGCGAACGTTTTAATTGAAAAAGCATGGAGCGAGCGGTTTTTACGGGCTTAGCGCTTAAGCGGCACGGCACAAAGTCCGCTTACCTGCCGCTTTTAAGCTAGTATGTAAAGCGCTTTGCAGATTAAAATTTTAAAATTTTAATCTGCGAACTTGGGTAAAATTTTGAAATTTTAAAAGACGCTGTTTCTTTTGCGATCGTCGTTTTCATAAAATTTCAAAATTTTAAAATTTCGACTAAATTTAATTTAGCGGATCTGATCGCGGGCGCAGTACCGCGAGCTAAATTAAAGCGCAGCTAAATTTTAAGATGCGGCTAGAATTTTAAGGCGGCAAGCGCGACTGAATTTAAATTTTAAAAGTATGGCGCACAAAACCGTGGCGCCGAGGCTAAATTTAAAGTATCTCGGCGCGGTATAGATTGCAACGATCGCGCTGCTAGCAACAAAACCAAAAACCGCCACGGCAAAACCAAAATCGCAGCAGCAAAAGCCTAGTCAGCCGCGGTAAAACAAAATTGCTGCGACAAAGCTAAAACTGCCGCGGTAAAAACCAAGCCCTCGCGGCTAAATTTAAGGATTGCAAAGATTGCGACGAACGATATTTTTAAAAACAGCTACCGTAATTTTAAGCGTGTTTTACCCTTTTGGCCTGTATTTTTTGCACGGCGGCGTGCGGGTCTGCTTGCTTGTGGCAATGAGCGCGCTATGGGGAGCGCGAGCTGTTTTTGAAAGTAAAGATCGCGCTATTAAGGGCGCGAGCGCGGCATTTTTTGCGTTGTGCGCCCTTTTTGGCAGTGGAACGCTTGCGTACCTGTATCCGCTCATAATAAATTTCTCGCTCGCGGCGCTTTTCGCGCTCAGCCTAAGATCGACGCCCGCGATCACGCGCCTAGCGCTTTTGAAGCAGCCAGGTCTCAACGAGCACGGCCGCGCCTACACGCGCAAGCTGACCGAAGTTTGGCTCGGATTTTTCGTGCTAAACGGCCTGCTTAGCGCGGCGCTGCTGCTACCGCGAGATAAAATTTATTGGAGCGTTTACTGCGGCGCGATCTCATACGTCCTCATCGGCGCGCTGATCGGCGGCGAGATGATTTTTAGGAAATTTTATGTTAAAAAATTTGATTAATTCTTTGAAGCCTTATGAGCGCGAAATCCTTGCTGCGACGGCTCTTGCGCGCGATTTAGCAAAAACGAAATGCAAACAAAGCGAAACGGTAAGCTTAAAAGGCGTGGAAAATTCTAGCGGCG
>NZ_CALEDC010000020.1 GCF_937949835.1 uncultured Campylobacter sp. | reverse complement strand
ATAGCATACAAAGCCAAAGCCGCCGAAAAACAAAATGAGCCCGATGTCGATCAGCCTATCCGCCATAGCGATCTTTCCTTTGCTTTTTAAATTTAGAAATTTAGCCCGCCGTATTTGCTCTCGCCGGTTGCCTATTGAAATTCTAATTTTGCGGGATTGCACTCTTTATCGGCTTTGCAATCTTGCAATTTTTTGGTGATTTTATTGAAATGTTCTTTATCGTGCGCCAAATCTCGCGTCATCGTCATATATTTAATTACCTCGTCTATGTCTAAATCATAGTAAAAATGAGCTCCTGCACAAAGTAAGCAAAAATCTTCTATTCTGCCCACTTCGCAAGCTCTTATTAATCGTTTTAATCCAATTGACGGCCTATTTGTTCTAAATAGAATTTCACTGGATAAACCGCACGCCAAGGAATTTTCAATTTGATCCTTTTCAAAGCAACTCCTATCCGCAATATTTAATAAATTTTGACAAGCGCTATATTTTCCATCGCCGTTATCGCACTCTAAATTTAGCTCTTTTTCCTCCCAAGTTTTGAAAAAGCTCGAATCCATGGGTCTTGCCATACTAGAGCATATTGAAAATATGAAAGCTAGAATTATAAATTTAATTTTCTGCATTTTCTCTCCTATTTAAAATTTTGATATATAAAGCGGCTTTTTAAACAACATCATCTTACGCTTTTTAACAAAATTCTTGCTTTTTTTATAGGATTGCACTCGCTATCGTTTAGGCACTTTTCCAATTCCTCGTTTATCTTGCACGCTTCGTTTTTATATACGCTATCTATTCTTTTGCATGTCTTTCCAAGATATTTCATGGCTGAATTTATGTCCCCGCTGTACCGTATTTCGATTACACTTAATACATAGCAATAGTTTGCTGCGCCGGCTTCACAGGCTTTTTTACAAGCATAGGCAGAGTCCTCATATCTATCCATAGAACTGAGAAGCGCTAGACCGAGCAATCCGCAGCTTTCATAATCTCCGCTATCGCACTTCTTGGATAAAATTTCGACTAGCCTCGTGCATGCACTGTATTTTCCGTCGCCGCTATCGCAAGCAATCGCTAAATCTTTTTCCTCTTTGGTTTTTAATAAATAATCCAAGCCTTCCGCTGCCGCAGCAGGGATCGCTGCAAATGTCGCTATAAACGCGAGTAGCCAAATTTTAAGATAGAATTTTTTCATCGCCGCCCCCTGTTTTTAGGCGGCGA
>NZ_CALEDC010000019.1 GCF_937949835.1 uncultured Campylobacter sp. | reverse complement strand
AGATGAAATAATAAAAAGTATGCCCAAGCTCTCGGAATCAAATAATTTTTATATTAGCGAGTTTATATGTGATCAACCAAACAGATCAATGAGGTAAATTTTATATCGGCAATCGATTAAATTTAGAAAGGAGATACTATGAAATTTAAAATTTTGAAACCGAATAAACCAGATGATTGGAGTTTTAACGATGATGAAGAACTTTATAAGGCTTTAGGATTTGATTGCTGGGATGATCCGTTTATTCGCATATTAGCTAAAATTCCGGGTGCCAGGAAAAAAGATATTTTAGATTACTTTGCGTATAGGATTTTTTGCCTATGCGAATGGTTTGAATTAGATTCAATGATTGCGGATGATTACGACTATATGCTACCACCATATGAAGATAAGCCAGAAATTTCAGCCTATCCTACATATGCGGGAGAATATTTCGGAGTAATGGGGCAGCTATTTTTAGGGAGTATGATAGACTTCGGCATAGAGGGCGGAAATCTAAGAGAGAAAGGAACTAACTTTAATACAAATTTATCGAAAATCGATTTAGGTATGTCGCTTTATGAGAAGTGGATCTATTTTAGAGATAATTTCTTTTTTGGATATAAATTTTTAGAGGAGGATAACATAACTCCCCAAGCAGAGATAACTTGGAAGAATCCCGATACCTGGAGCAGATTTAGCCATTGGATATGTATGACTAAGGCGGGCAAAGAGTATCGTGATAAAATTTTAAAGCCGAGGCTTTATGAAAAGTATAAGGATGTGGTTATAGAGGTGTGAGGGCGAATACAGCATTGATGGCCAAAATAGATATTTTATTAAATTTGATAAATTTTGCTAACGATATGCTTAATGAAAGTATGCATCCGACAACAAGCTGCAGCCTAATAGGTACCGCGCCTATGAACCGTTATTCTACTGATGACAACTATCTCAAAAAGCCTGTAGGAATAAAAAATGAGCGCTAGAATAGGTTTAATACTTTTGGGCGCATTTTTTGTATTTGAAAGTATTCTTGGCTGCTTTAGCGGAAAGATGTATTTTAAATACCAAGGCTGGAGCGCAGTTGATCTGGTCTATATTATCAAGATTTTTATCACCGGCTTATTATTTGTTTCTGCAGGAATTTTCATAAACAAAAAAATAGGTAGAGTGATTAATGCTTTGATAGGCTTAAATCTTTTAATAATATCTATAGAAATTTTTACAACGCAAGATCCCGCAGGAATACAAAACAAAATCGGATATCCTTTTCTTATCTCGGGATTTTTGGTTTTACTTATTAGTATCTCGTTTTTTTACCTCGCCTTCCGCTCTGAAAAGAGCATAAAAAGATACCCGCAATATATGTGGTGTAAGGACTGCTTTAAATTTTACCTGTACGAGGATGTCAAAGATACCGATCAAATTTGCCCGGACTGCGGCAAAAAGCTTACTGAGTATAATGACGGCGACTACTGGAAAAGAAACGCTCCTCATCAAGGCGCTAAAACTCCGAAGATCAAAAAGCGTAAATTTAAAAAGCGATGAAATTTTGATTTGTTATACGAGGAATATATAAAAATGCTAAATAGAATTTTCGCACTAATCGGCTTTTTTGCTTTTTTCGCATGGGGACTGGCGGCCGCTTTATTGGGGAAAGTCGATATAAAACTCGGCTTTATGGCATCTGTAAAGCTTGAAAGCGCGTATCTGCGTATCATCATAGGAATTTTATGCTTTGCGACGTGCGCTTTCTTTTTATATCTCGCATTTCGCCCTGAAAAAAGCGTAAAGTATTATCCTAAATTTATGCGCTGCAAAGGGTGTCTTAAATTTTATAATTTCTCGGACGTTAAAGATAGGGGCGTTTGCCCTAAGTGCGGAGG
>NZ_CALEDC010000018.1 GCF_937949835.1 uncultured Campylobacter sp. | reverse complement strand
AGGTGCAGCGCTGACGCCGTTGCTTCGGCACCGCGCTCTATTTACCCTCCGGGTTAAGTCCTTTTAAAATATAGCCAAATTCCGCGTCGCTTAGCTCGTAATTCATAAATTTTTTATAAAACGCCTTCGTTTCGGCTTTCACGTCGATGTCGGCAAATAGCTCGGGCTGGATGGTTTTGGCTGCCCATAAAATTTGAAGCACCGCATCCGCGCCGTATCGATCCCAGTTGAAAACCCCGCGCGGATTGCCGTAAACGCGCCCGTTTTTGACCGCATCCGTACCGCTGTAGATCGGGCTGGATTTGATCTGAGCTACCGCATCTTCGTTGTGATCTCCGCCCACGATTATGATCTGCGGGTTGCTAGCGATGATCTCCTCGGCGGTGATAGTTTTCATCGGACCTTTGATAGCGGTGATCGCGTTCGTGCCGCCGGCTAGCTCTATCCATGAGTCGAT
Organism: uncultured Campylobacter sp.; assembly: GCF_937949835.1. Taxonomy (GTDB): domain Bacteria; phylum Campylobacterota; class Campylobacteria; order Campylobacterales; family Campylobacteraceae; genus Campylobacter_B. The sequence goes on along the minus strand of NZ_CALEDC010000018.1, from coordinate 592 downwards.
CAGCGTGCCCTTGCCGTCGATCTTTAAAAGATCGGTTCCGCCTACGATGTGAAGGACGCGCGGGCGCTTATCGGGGCTTAAATTTGCGGTACGGCCGCTAACCAAAGCGATATTTTTATCTAAATTTGAGATCAGATCCTTCGCTCTTTGCGGTGCGTCGCCACCTAGCATATCGCCGCACATCCTGATGCTGCGCCTCATCTGCTCGTAGTCGCTAAAGGACGCCTTTAAAACCGTAAAGCCTTGCTTAGTTAAATTCTCGCCCGCCAGTGCGGTTGAGATGATGACTACGTCGGGGTTACGGCTCATCAGCTCCTCTAAATTTACGTCGTTATTTTTTAGCAGCACGGGGATCTGCGCTAGGCGCGGATAAATTTTAAGAAACCATGCGTTTTTGCTGATATTATCGGTGGTGGCGACGATTTTATCCGCTCCGCCGAGGGCCAGTAAAATTTGATTGTTCGCGTGCCAGAGCGCTGCGATGCGCTCAACTTTTACGGGGATTTTGACCTCGGCGCCGTCCATATCCTTGATAGTTCTAAGCTCTGCCGCGCTCGCAAAAAGCACACCCGCTAAAAGCAGTAGTAAAATT
>NZ_CALEDC010000017.1 GCF_937949835.1 uncultured Campylobacter sp. | reverse complement strand
ATTTGCCGGGCTCCCCGGTTCTTGAGCATCCTGAATATAACGCGCCGCACAATCTATTTTTAGAAATTTTACTTTATAGCGGCGTGCTCGGTCTTATCTTTTACGGCGCGATCCTATTTAGCGTTTTTAAGGAGTGCGTTCAAAGCAGGCAGTTTGGGGTTCTTACGCTTCTAATTTATCTTTTGATAGATTGCCAGTTTGACCACGGCGCGTATCTGTCGAAAGAAGCGCTAAGCCTGGCTACGATACTAAGCTTTTTGGCCTATCGCATGAGGATCGAGCGATGATCTACGCGGCGGTTTTGGCTTTTGCGGCGCTTTTTGCGTGGTTTTGCCTGCGCTTTGCGTGGTGGGCAAAGGACCTGCCCTACGAGTATCCGCGCGTGCTGATGTATCATATGATCCGAGAGCATCTGCCAAAGCGTGCTTCTAAATTTAACCGTCTGCGCGTAAGTCCCGCCGCGTTTGAAAAACAGCTTGCGTGGCTGAAGCGAAACGGCTTTACGAGCTACACTCTAAGCGAGCTTGCAAGCTTGGGTAGCAAGCCTGCGAAGGCTGTTTGTATCACTTTCGACGACGGGTATCGCGATAATCTCGCGAGCGCCCTGCCTCTTTTACAAAAATACGGCTTTAAGGCGACGATTTTCATCGTGAACCGGCGCTTTGACGGGAATTGGGCGACCGATAAGGATCTGAAAAAGCCAAGCGACGAGCTAAATCGCGAGCAGATGCTAAGCGACGATGAGGTTCGCGAGCTTTTGCGAAGCGGGCTCATCGAGATCGGCTCGCATACGCTCGATCATGCAAACTTGCCTAGCCTGGACGCGGCAGAGCAGCTGCGTCAGATGAGCGAATCAAAGCGCGAAATAGAGGCGAAATTCGGCATTTGCTGCAGCGCCTTTGCCTATCCGTTCGGCTTTTACGACGAGATTAGCGTGCGTTGCGCGCGCGAGGCGGGCTTTAGCTGCGCCGTTACGACGCAAAACGACGTGTTGCGCCCTCACTACTCAAATTTTGAAATTCCGCGTATCATGGTTAGCGGCAGGCAGGGGCTTTTTAGCTTCATTTTGAAGATGAAGAAGGGCAGAAATAGATGAAAATCGCCTATCTTTGCTGCTCCAGATTTTACGGCGGCGTCGAAAAGATCGTGATCGACTCGCTAAATGAGCTTTGCAAAAGCGAGCAGACGGCGCTCATCGTGCCCGATAGATGCGAGTTTTTACAGCGTCTAGATGCGTGCGTGCAAATTTATGAGTACAAAAGCCGCGACAAGCGCTACAATCCGTTTTTGTTCGCTGAAATTTATCGGTTTTTACGCTCGGGCGGATTTGAAATTTTACATTCGCACGGTGCCAAAGCCGCACAGATCGGCTTCGTGGTCGAAAAATTTTTAAATCTTAAGCTCGTTGCGACCAAGCACAACGATCGCAAGGCGCCCGTTTTCGATCGCGTGCGAAACGTCATCGCAGCCTCGCGCAAGGTCGCAACCACGATAAATCACGCCGCGAAAGTAATATATTTCGGCATAGAGCCGCGGCGGGAGTTTGTAAATCATGAAATTTTCGCGCGCTGCAAGGACGCGGAGGACGCCGCAAATAGGGCGCCCAAGGAAGCAACGTGCGGCGACTCGGATGATGCTGCGGGCGCGTCGCGAAACATGGCTAGCGCTGCATTTGCGTCGCAAGATACGCCTGGCGGGGCGTGCGTGTCGCAAGATACGCCTTTCGATGCAGACGCGTCGCAAAATAAGACCAGCAGCGTATTCGTATCGCAACAGGGCGCAAACGCGGAGCCGGAAAATTTTAAATTTAGCATCGTCGCGGTCGGTAGGCTCGATAAGATCAAGGGTTTTGATCTTTTGATCCACGCTGCAAGCGAGCTGAAATTTGATTTCGAGCTTAAAATTTACGGCCAGGGTAGCGAGAGACAAAATTTGCAAAATTTAATCGATTCGCTAAAATTGCAGGACCGCGTGCGGCTGTGCGGCTTTTGCGATGATGTCGCGGCTGCGCTTGCCGCGGCGCACCTGCACGTCATCAGCTCGCGCAAGGAGGGCTTTCCCGTGATTTTGATCGAAGGCATTTTTTATTCGCCCGTGCTGATATCTACCCGCGTGGGTGGAATTCCAGAGATTCTAGATGAAGAATTTTTATACAATGTCGAAAATTTAAGTGATAAAATTTATGAAATTTATACAGAATATGAAAAATTTGTTAGGGATTTTTTCAAAAAGCATGTCGGATTTAGAGATATTTTAAGATTGCAAAATTATATTACCTTTCTTAAAAAATATTATGAAGAACTTGATTGAAATTTAAAAATTAAGGGGTTTTACTAGTTATGAAATTAAATAATTTTAGAATTAAATCGGTCGATTTAAAATATGATGTTATCACGATATCCATAAAATTCTTTATGGCAATGTTATTGATTTCTATACCTTTTAAAAATGCTTTCTACCAAGTGTCATGGGTAGGTTTAGATGTAATATTTTTATGTCATATTATATATAAAAAGAATTTTAATATAATATCTGATTTATTAAAGGATATTAATATTTTGCTGATTTCGTTTATAGGCATAGTTGTAGCTCAATTTATATCTAACTTTATTAATCCGGAATATTTAAACAGTAGAAGTTGGGAGACATCAATTTTGTTTACGTTCCGATATGGTATTTTATTTTTAGCTCTTTATTACTTTTATGTTATTAAAGCATTTAATATTACCGAGTTTATAATTTTTATAGTCATCTCGTTTGCTCTGCTTATTGTTACCGGAATTTGTAACGCCACAGATAGTAATAATGTGTTTTTAGATAAAGTACAGGGTGGTTTTACAGGGGGCTTTATAAGTCGTAATGTCTATGGAATGTTTATGGGATTTGCTTTTATTTTTTCATTTATTTTTATAGAAAAGCCTATTGCTAAATTGGTGTTTTGCACAATTTTATCTATTTTTACTATATTTACGTTTTCTCGTTCCTCATGGGTAGCTGCTTTTTTTGCTACTTTATTCTATTGCATTGTGAATTTTAAGCGAAATAAAAATTTAATATTAATATTTGTCACACTAGCATTTCTTGTATTAGTTGTATTACTAAATATAGAAAGTCTATCAGAAAGGTTCGGTGATCTAATCCAAGGAAATTCATCGGGAAGATATGCTATCTGGAAGTATAGCATTGATATGATAATGCAAAAACCTATATTTGGTTGGGGGATAGATGTATTTTTAAATCTTCCGGAAAGAGCTATTCGCATCGATCCAAGCTATAGCATGGCTCATAATATGATTTTAGAGATTATACTTTATACCGGATTTTTTGGTGCGATATTTTATTTTTTAGGCATAGTTTATAATATTTATAGTTCGTTTTGCTATAAAGAATTCAAAATTTCTACTATCTTTATATATTTTTTAGTAATTTTTCAATTTGATCATTCTCCATTTGTAAATAAACCTATTTTGAGCTATATAGCAGTTTTTTCTGCCCTTCTGTATGCAAGCCGAATAAATAGCAATAGCAATAGTATGAGAAATAAATAGCCGTGTCAAAAGAGAGAAATAA
>NZ_CALEDC010000016.1 GCF_937949835.1 uncultured Campylobacter sp. | reverse complement strand
AATGCCGATGATGATGCCTAGCATCGTCAAAATCGATCTTAGTTTATGCGAAAATATCGCGCTAATCGACATTTTAAAGCTTTCGATGAGCTGGTCTTTGCAAAATATAAAGGAATTTTTCGTTTTGATCTGCTCTTTTTTGCGCTCAAAAACCCGTTCCGCCTTTCTTTTATCGCTTAAAATTCTGCCGTCTTTTATCTCGATGATACGATCCGCAAATTCCGCAATATGCGCATCGTGCGTAACGATAATGATGGTATGTCCCTCTTTGTGCAGCGCCGTTAAAATTTGCATCACCGTCTCGCCGCTTTTGCTATCGAGCGCACCGGTAGGCTCGTCTGCCAAAATCACTTCGCCGCCGTTTATCAGAGCGCGGGCGATACTTACGCGCTGCTGCTGCCCGCCGCTAAGTTTACTCGGTAAATTTTTGGTGCGATCGCCAAGCTCCAGCTTATTCAAAAGCTCCACAGCTCGTTTCGTCCGTTCGCTCGCCCCTACGCCCGCATACACCGCAGGCAGCGAGACGTTTGCGGTCGCATCCATCGTAGCGATGAGATTGTATTTTTGAAAGACGAAGCCGAATTTTTTACTTATAAGTGCTGCGAGCTCGTCGCCGCTTAAATTCGCGGTCTCGCGACATTCGATCTTGTAGCTTCCGCTGCTTGGCGTATCGATGCAGCCGATTATGTTCATCAGCGTGGATTTTCCGCTTCCGGATTGCCCGATTATCGATATAAACTCGCCCGCTTCGATATTTAAACTTACGTCTTTTAGGACGTGGATTTCGTTATCGCCGAGAATGAATTTTTTGTTTATATCTTTAAGCTCTAGCATCTTTGCACCATAAAATTTTAACTAAAACACCATCGGAGGCCCGTCCATATTTAACGGCGCGGCTTTTCCGTCAGCGATAAGCACCTCATCTTTTTCATCCAAACCGCTTAAAATTTCAGTATTCAAATCGTCGCTGACGCCCGTTTTTACGTATCGCTGCTCAGGCTCTTTGCCGTTAAGCACCGTGACGTAATCGCCTTTCGCGTCGCGCTTGATAACCGAGGTAGGTAGGTAGCTCGTATTGTTCGCTTCGCTTACGATTATGTTGTTTTCGGTCGTCATACCGATCTTTAAAAAATCGTTTTCGTTATCCACGAGCATCTTTGCGTAAAAATAGATCGCGCTGTCGCTACTACTGGAGGATGAAGAGCCGCTGGAAGTTTTATCGTAAGTCCCGTCGCTAAGCGTGGTAAGACCGGGATCGATCTTGTAAATTTTAGCCTTTTTGATATTATCCAGATCCGATAGTATGGAGTATTCTACGTCCATTCCGACCTTTACTTTGGATATATCGCCCTCTGCGATTTGCATCTTGATCTCCATCTTGCTCAGATCGGCGATCTTTACGATCGTAGGCGTAGTTTGGTTGGAATTTACCGTTTTGCCCTCCTCTACCGGCATGGAAACGATCGTGCCGCTTATCGGAGCCGTGATTTTAGTATAGTCAAAATTCGTCTCCGCCGTGCTTAGCTGAAGTTTCGTCTGCTCGATCTGCGCCTCGATCTGCTTCTGCTCAGCCTCTTTTAAAGCGGCACTATTTTTGGCGTTTTCCACAGCCTCTTTAGAAGCGGCGTTTCTTTTATATAGCTCAAGCTCGCGATTATACTGCGTTTTGGCGTTTTCCGCGGCAATCTTTGCCGAAGCCAAATTTGCCTCGTGGATCAGAAGCTGCGCCTTTTGCTGCGCAATCTCGTTTTCTTGCGTGACTGAGTCGATCTGCGCTATCATATCGCCTTTTTGAACCTTATCGCCTACTTTGACGTAGAGCTTTTTGATCTGACCGCTTACCTGCGCGCCCACGTCGACCAAATCCCTGGCATAAACCTCGCCTGCAGCCGTCACCGTGCCTCTAATATCACCCTTTTCAAGCCTTGTGGTAAGAGCCTTCGGCGCCTCTTCTTGCTTAAAAAATTTACCGTATAAGAAATATATCGCAATAAAAATAAGTACGATAAAGACGATAAATTTCAAGGTTTTTTTCATTTTGCCAACTTCAAATAAAATAAGGGCTAATTCTAATGTAAAAATATAAAATTTTAGTTAAATACTAAATTCTTTGCTCGCGCACGGCGTAAAATTTCATGATCTTTTTATGTAAAATTAGCGAAACGTAGATCAGCGCTGAGCCCGCAAGTAGGCGCGCCAGATCGGCATCCTTTTGCCAAAATACCAAATTTACGACGATCGCTGCGGGAATGAGCGCGTTATTCATAATCGCAAGCACGCCGCTATCGACTTCGCACGCGCCTTTGTTCCACAAAAAATACCCTAAAGCGCTAGCTACCGTGCCCAGATACACGATCACCGCGCCTTGCGAGAAGCTAGGATTAAATTTAGAAAAATCCCCGAGCACGATCGCGGCAATCGCCGTAACCGCGGTAGCCCCCACGAAAAAGTAGCCGAAAAGCTCCTTCTGCTCGCTAAAGCCGTGGCGCTCCAGCATAAATTTATACGCGCTCTGTCCGAGCCCGAAGCATAAATTTGCGCCTTGCACGAGCAAGAAACCCGTCAAAAACTCGGAATTTATCGCGCCGAATTTGATCACCAAGGCACCTAGCACCGCGACAGCGACGCTGAAAAGATATAGCGCGCGAAATCTAAGCTTAAGCGCGTCGTAAAGCAACGTCACGTAAAACGGAGTAAATATCGTAAAAAGCGCGACTTCATAGACCTTCAAATACGCAAAGCTGCGGTAGTAGAAGATATACATCACGCCGATCTGCACGGCGCCCACGGCGCAAATTTTAAGCGCCAGGGCGGGATTTACGCCACGAAATTTCATGAACGGTAAAAAGCAAATTAGCGCCAACGATACGCGCGAAAATGCCAAATACGCGCTGTCTATGCCGCGCAAAAACTCGCCTATCAGCGAGAAACTAAAAGCCCAAATACAAGTAACCAAAATCAGTTTTTTCAAAACGTCCGCCTAAGCTTTAAAATTTGAGCGGAATTTTATAAAATTTTAGTTGAATTTGGGATTTAAATTTCGTCCGCGCGGGATAAATTTAGGTTTTTATTTATTTTAAATGTGTTAAAATTATCCGATTTTTGAAATTTAAGGGTAAAAATGAACGACGTTTCGGTTATAGTTCTTGCCGCAGGACTCGGCACTCGGATGAAGTCGCAAAAAGCTAAAGTTCTTTTCGAGCTTTGCGGCGAGCCGATGATAATCCACATCCTAAAGAAAGCTTACGAAATTTCAAACGACGTGAGCGTGATTTTACACTATCAATTTGACGAGGTTAAAAGCGCAGTTCTAGCGCACTTTCCAAACGCTAAAATCTACAAACAAGACCACGAGCATTTCCCCGGCACTGCAGGCGGACTAAAAGAGGTCGAAATCAGCGGAGCCAAAACGCTCATAATCTGCGGCGATATGCCTTTGGTAAAAAGCGCCGAGCTTCGCAAACTCTGCGAGGGGGACGCGGAAGTAAATCTAAGCGTTTTTAGCGCGCGCGATCCTTTCGGATACGGTCGAGTAATTACTCGCGGCGGCGAAATTTTAAAGATCGTAGAGCAAAAGGACGCAAGCGAGGAAGAAAAGGCGGTAAAAGACGCAAACGCCGGCTGCTACTGCTTCAAAAGCGAGGCGCTAAAACAGATCCTGCCGCAGATTAAACCAGATAACGCACAAAAAGAATACTACCTCACAGACGCGATCAAAATCGCCAAAGATATGGGCTTAAAATGCTCCGCCGTGTGGGTGGATGAGCAAAGCTTCATGGGCATAAACGATAAGCTCGCCCTCAGCATCGCCGAAAATTTAATGCAAAACGAGATCAAAGAAAATTTGATGAAGCAAGGCGTTTTGATGCGCCTGCCGCAAAGTATCTAC
>NZ_CALEDC010000015.1 GCF_937949835.1 uncultured Campylobacter sp. | reverse complement strand
TCGTCCACTCCTGCAAGCTCAGCGCGCCGTCGCGATCTTTATCGTTAAAGTCCATAAATAAGGCACCGGATCGGCAGGATCGCAACCGTATGCGCCGAAGCATAACAGCGCAAGTATAAAAATTTTATTCATTTCGCCTTCTTAAATTTTATCTTTTTGCGACGTTTGCGAGCGATAAACATAAAATTTACCCACATATTCGGACGCGCTTAAGGCCTGTGTTCGCAAAAGCCCTCTGCAGCGCGGCTTTAGCGCAACCTACAGCTCCTTTTTAAGCAGCTCAAGCAGGTTAAATTTTAGCTCGTTTATATTTTGTCCCGTCGCCGAGGAGATCGGCATCACGAAAAACGGCTTAGCGGCGTCAAGCTCATGAATATCTTGCTTAAATTTCATCTCGCCAGCCGTGCCCGCGAGCCCCAAATGTGCCAAAAAACCGTCAAATTTTTCCTGCAAATTTTCTGCCGCGTCCGCGCGAGTCAGAGCGATCGCGTAGTCTCTTTTTGCAAGCTCTCCTGAAAATTTCGCCGTCTCGGCCCTCAGCGCGTCAAACTGCTCCTCAAGGCTGCGGTAGTTTGCAAGATCGAGCATAAAAAGTAAAATTTTAGTGCGCTCGACGTGTTTTAAAAACTGCACGCCAAGCCCGCGCCCCTCGCTTGCGCCCTCGATGATGCCAGGGATATCGGCCATGACAAAGCCGCTGTATTCGTCAACCTCGACGAGACCGAGCTTTGGCGTGAGCGTGGTAAACTCGTAATTTGCGATCTGAGGTTTGGCGTTTGAGACGGTCGAGATTAGCGTGCTTTTGCCCACGTTTGGAAAGCCTACGAGCCCCACGTCGGCGATGAGTTTTAGCTCCAATCTCACCTCGCGCGTCTGCCCCTCTAGGCCTTTTTGCGCGTATTCGGGGGCTTGATTGATCGAGCTTTTAAAATGCACGTTGCCGAGCCCGCCCTTGCCGCCTTTTAAAAACAGCCTCGTCTCACCGTCATTTAGCATATCAAGCACCAGCTCGCCGCTATCCTCGTCGTAAACGCTGGTGCCTGGAGGGACGATGAGATAGAGATCCTCGCCGCTTTTGCCCGTCTTTTTGCGACCCTCGCCGGGCGCGCCGTTTTGCGCTTTAAACTCACGCTTGCCCTTGTAGGATGAGAGGGTGTGGGAATTTTTATCTACCCTAAAATACACGTCGCCGCCGTCGCCGCCGTCGCCGCCGTCGGGACCGCCTGAGATGACGAATTTTTCGCGGCGGAAACTGACGCAACCCGCGCCGCCATTACCAGATTTAACGCTAAATTTTACGCTGTCTATGAACATAGCTATCCTTAAATTTAAAACGGCAATTATAGCCAAATGAGTTGAAGATAATTTTTAAATGGATGAAATTTTAAAAGAGGGGCTTGCGCCCCCGAAGATTTAACGATATTTACGCAGCCGGATAAACCGATACTTTTTTGCGGTTTTTATCTTTTCGCTCAAATTTTACGACGCCGTCGATCAGCGCGAAAATCGTGTGATCACTACCCATGCCTACGTTGCTGCCCGGGTGCGTCGCAGTGCCTCGCTGGCGGATGATGATGTTGCCCGCGCGAACGAACTCGCCGCCGAATTTTTTGACGCCCAAGCGGCGTCCGATACTATCTCTATTATTTTGGGTTGAGCCTTGACCTTTTTTGTGTGCCATTTCCTATCCTTTATGCGTTAATCGAAACGACTTTGACGCGGGTGTATTGGCGTCTGAAGCCGCGTTTTACTTTTGAATCTTTACGTCTGCGTTTTTTGAAGATAACGACTTTTTTATCCTTGCCCTCGCAAACGACCTCCAAAACCACCTTGGCACCCTTTACAAACGGTGCTCCTACCTTTAACTCGCCGTCGTTTAGCGCTAAAACTTCGCTAAGCTCGAGCTTTGCTTTCGGCTCAGCATTAAAATGGTCTAAATTTAGGTAGTTGCCCTCTTCGACCTTATACTGCTTGCCGCCGTGTTTGATGATAGCATACATCAAAAATCCTTTAAAATTTGGTAGCCAAAAAGGCATTTGCCGTGCAAAATTTAAAAGCCCGTTTGGTATGAAACTTTGAATATTATCCGAAATTTTATAAATTCCTACTGAAACGCCTCGCAAAATTCCTACGAAATTTCAAATTTCAAGGGCTCGGATTTATTTTAAACTAAAGATAAATGTGCTACTATCGCAACGAAATTTTTGAAGGAGAATTTTATGAGAAATTTAATAGCTGCGCTCGTAGCAGCGGTATTTTTTATCGGTTGTTCCAACTGGAATATATCCAACGAACCAAGCGGAGTACGCAATCAAACAAAATCCCAAAGCAGCAAAACAAATATCGGCGGCGTAAATGATAAAGTCCAAGAGGTTTCCACCGCAGGCACCACCGATATGGTCGAAACGACCTTGCCCGATAGCACAGGTATGACTAATGCGCCGAAAGACCGCAGCGATGCATTTCATATCAATCAAGTAATTTCTGCATGGAATAAACAGCCAGATTCCATCAAAACAACCGAAGACAATGGCAACATCTACACCTGGAAAAACTATAAGCCAGGCTGCGACGTATCACTTACCAGCGACTCGGAAGGCTACGTATCAAAATCCGCTATCAAATCAGCACTGTCTCAGTGCCTATAACTAACTTATCCGCGACGCCGAAATTTTAAAATTTCGTAAAATTTCGGCTTACGAGCGGGTCTGCTTCGTCAAATCTAATTTTAAAATCCTACGGTTCGCTCTTAAAAATTTACTATACGTATTGTATAATCGAGGACTTTTAATCACTGGAGTAAAATATGAAGAAAATTTTATTTGCAGGTGCGCTTTTAGCGGCATTAGGTAGCTATGCGGTGGCGGGCGAACACATCAAGATCTATCACGGCGAGAGCTGCGGCTG
>NZ_CALEDC010000014.1 GCF_937949835.1 uncultured Campylobacter sp. | reverse complement strand
TTTCATCCTTTTTTTCAGCTTCGAAAAGCGGCGCGGATAGCTTCAAAACGGCTCTAAATTTACGAATCTGCACGCGCAGCTCGTGAAGAGCTTCGGGGGCGAGGTTTTTTTGATACTCGCCCTTTGCGGCGCACGCCCTCGTCCATGCCAGCTCAAGCGCCAAGCGCGCGAGCTTAACGCTGTCCGCATAGGGCGGAGCGAAAAATTTAACTCGGCTAAATTTTTCAAAAACGCTGCGGGCGTGCGCGAAATCAAGCGAGCGCGGCGGGATGCCGTAGCGCGCCAGATAGCGGCTTTTGTAGCGGTAATCGTCTGTGATCTCGCAAAAATCGGTGCTGCCGAAGGTTTTTGCAAAATCAAAATTTGCGCTTGCCGCCTCGCTTTGAAATTTCGTTCGTAAAATCATGAGCGTGCTTAGCTCGCCGCCGTAAAGCTCTAGCCAAAACTCCGCTTCGTCGCTGGCAAAGCCGTAGCGGTTTTTTTGCACGACGCGGGCGATCCTGCTTTTTAAAGCCTCTTTGAAATCATCTTTTGAAATTTTAAAATTTAGAGTTTGCCTGTCGAGATCCTCTTTTTTGTGATGCAAAGAGCATTCGTCGTTTTGGCGGATGTAGTAAATTTCGGGGTAGAACGAAGTATAAAACCAAGCGATCTTTACCTTGCGACATTTCAGTCCCGTACGCTCTAGCGTCCGCAGAATCGAATCGTCGCTCAATAAAAATTTACGCTTAGTTTGCATACCCGCTCCAAAAATAAAGTGGGTAATAATAGCAGAAAATTCTTTAAACTATCTACACTTTTCGCAGTCTTCGACCGTAGCCGTGATATTTAGCTTGCGGATGAAATTGCCCGCTTTGCGCTCGATGTTTTTCAAAACATCCTTATTAAAGGCATCGTCCATGAAAAGATCCGTGACGTTGCCGCATTTTTCGCAGACGAGGTGGATATGCGGCATCTGATAAATGTCGTAGCGGCTCTTTTTATTCGGCGCATTGACCTCGACTACGACGCCTTCGTCGAGTAGGGTGTTTAAATTTTTATAAACCGTCGCCAGCGAAATGGATGGATAGTCCTCTTTGATCCCCTCGTATAGGTCATCTATGCTTGGATGTTCGTGGCGATCGAGCACCTTTAGGATGCACAATCTTTGAGGAGTTGCTTTCAAACCGCAAGTTTTGAGTAGTTCTACGTGGCTCATTTTTGTCCTTCAAAAAATTTTAAAGTGATATTATCAAATTTTACTTTAAACAAAGTTGATATTAACTAATACTTTTTATCACTTAATATTCGCTCGGTTAGAGTTTGGATATCTAAGCCCAAGCTGCGCTCCACGTCGGCGGTCTTGCCGTGCGGCAAAAAGATATCTGCAAACTCAAAGCTCACGATCTTCACGTCCGAAATTTCATTTTCTTGCAAAAATGCGCTTAAAATTTCACCGACGCCGCCCTTTTTGGCGTTATCGCTAAAGACATACCAAATTTTATCTTTGCTAGCCAAGCTTCGCAAAAACTCGGCGTCCAAAGGCTTTGCAAAGACTAGATCTACGACATCCGCCTCTATCTGCCCCTCCAGCGCCTCAGCCGTTTTATACGCTCTGCCAGCGCCGTTTCCGTAGCCGATCAGCGCTACGTGCGCGCTATCGCTGCGCTTTAAAAACACCGATTTTGCAAGCTCTACCGCAGGCGTATCGATTTCGCAGTCTAAAATAAAACTTCCGCGCGGATAGCGGATCGCCAAAACTCCCTCATGCGTGTAGGAATACTCGATGATCCGTTTAAAGCTCACCTCATCCCGCGGCGCGCACATGCTGACGTTTGGGATCGCGTTTAAGAAGCTCACGTCAAAGACCCCCTCATGCGTCTCGCCGTCCTCGCCCACGATGCCCGCGCGATCCATCGCAAGGACTAAGCTTAAGTTCATAATCGCCGCGTCGTGGACGATCTGATCGAACGCGCGCTGCATGAAGGTCGAATATATCGTAACGTACGGCTTAAAACCCTCGCGCGCCATCGCGGCCATCGAACTTAGCGCGTGAGATTCGGCGATCGCGACGTCCCAGAAGCGCTGCGGAAATTTCTCGATCAGCTTATCCATGCCCGTACCACTCGGCATCGCGGCGGTCACGCCCACGACGTTTTCATGCTTGGCGGCTAAGCTTAAAAGCGCTTCGGCGTAAATTTGCGTGGCGCTTTTGGCGGCGGATTTTTTCTTAAATTCTCCGCTTTGAATGTCGAAAGGCCCTACGCCGTGCCAGTTCTCCAAATAGCCCTCGGCCTTGTCGTAACCCTTGCCTTTGATCGTTTGAGCGTGCACGACGACGGGCTTACGCGCGCTTTTTGCCGTCTTTAGCGCCGATATGAGATCGGCTAGGTCGTGGCCGTCGACCGGGCCGATGTATTCAAGCCCTAGCTCCTCAAAATACATCCCAGGGATGATGAGCTTTAAGGAATTTTCAAAGCGCTTTGCCATATATGTCGCGCTCTGCGGAGCGTGGGAGAGCAGCTCTCTTACGTGGGATTTAAATTTTTGATATGTCTCGCCCGCCATCGCTTGGCTTAGGTATTTGCTAAAGGCGCCGATCGGCTTGCTGATACTCATTTTGTTGTCGTTTAGGATGATGATGCAGGGCGGGCGCAGATCTCCTAACTCGTTCATCGCCTCATAAGTCATGCCGCCGCTCATCGAGCCGTCGCCGATGAGTACGACCGGCACGCGATTTTCGCGCTTTAGGCTTATCGCTTTTGCCGCGCCTACGGCTAAAGAGATCGACGTCGAGGCATGCCCCGCCACGAAGTAGTCAAATTTGCTTTCGCTAGGTTTCGTGTAGCCGCTGATACCGCCGAACTGCCTAAGCGAGCCGAACTCCTCCCAACGGTCCGTCAGGAGCTTGTGCGCGTAGCTTTGGTGGCTTACGTCGAAGATAAACGGATCGCTCGCGGCGTCAAATACGTAGTGCATCGCCACGATGAGCTCGACCGCGCCCATATTTGAGCTTAGATGGCCGCCGTTTTTGCTCACGACTTCGATGATGCGCGCTCTGATCCGCGTGCAAAGCTCCCGTAGCTCCTCTAGGCTTTTATTTTTAATATCCACTCAAAATTTCTCCCATTGCGTCTAGGACGCGACTACTTTGCTCAGGTGTACCGATCGTGATGCGCACGGCGTTTAGCCCGTAGCTTTTTAAATTTCTAATGATGATGCCGCGGCGCAGAAGTTTCTCGCAAAGCTCGCTACTATCTAGCGGCGGGCTAAGTTTGAACGTGATGAAATTTGCGTAGCTAGGGATAAATTCCAAATTTCGCTCGCGCGCAAAATCCTCGAAGCGGCTCATCTGTACGGCGTTGTTTTGTAGGCTTCTTTGCACGAAAGCCTCGTCTTTTAGCGCCGCGATCGCCGCTGCGAGGCTAAGCGTCGTGATGTTAAAAGGCGGTCGCAGCTTATAAAGCGCATTTATGATTTGCCGCGGCGCGATGCCGTAGCCTACGCGCATACCGCCTAGGCCATAGACTTTCGAGAAGGTGCCTAGATAGAGCACGTTTTTAAAATTTTGAATTAAAAGCTTAGGATCAAGCTTCTTGCGCTCATCTTTAAATGCTGCAAATTCGTTGTATGCGGCATCGATCACTAAAAGCGTGTCCTCATCCACGCTGCCAGCGAACTTATACACCGCCTCCGCATCCAAGCACTCGCCCAGCGGATTATTCGGCACGCACAAAAAGATGACCGAAATTTCATCCCTGTGCGCGTTATAAATTTTTAAAAGCTCAGCTAGATCGTGCTCCTGCGCGCTCGTTTTGTAAACTTTAGCCTCGCAGTGGCTTGCGTAGATGCCGTACATCGCGAAAGTGACGCCCGCCTGCAGTATCGCGCGTCGCGAATTGAGCTTGGCGTGCAGCGCGAACTCGATGATCTGATCGCTGCCCGCGCCGATGATGATATTTTCGGGTTCTACGCCGAATTTAGAGGCGAGCGCGCCCTTTAGCTCATACATCGAATCATCAGGGTAAAGATGTGCACAGGCGGCGTTTTGCGCGATCGTATCCTGCACCGCCTCGCTAGTGCCGAAGGGATTTTCGTTGCTGGCAAGCTTTAACACGTCCTGCTTGCGGATACCAAACTCCCGCACTACAAGCTCGATCGGCTTGCCCGCTTCGTAATTGCTTAGATTTTCTACAAATTCGTTAAATTTCATCACTCCCCTCCGTTTATGTAACTTCCCAGCCATGTGATTTCGTGGCCGTTTTTCTGCGCGTTTTGCAGCACGCGCGCCACGCGCTCGTCGTCGATGTGTCCCTCAAAATCGACATAAAAGACGCATTTAAAATCCCTAAGCTTGATCGGGCGGCTTTCTAATTTGGTTAAATTTATCCCCTCGTTGCGAAACATCTGCAAAAAGTCCACGAGCCCGCCCGGACGGTCGTCGGTTTTGGCTAGGATGCTCGTTTTGTTGCGGTCGCTCTTTTGGTTTTTAAAGTCGCTCAGCACGAAAAAGCGCGTGCGATTGGCGGAGTTGTCCTCGATCTTTTGAAACATCATCGGCACGCCGTAAAGATCGGCGGCGATCTTGGAGCAGATCGCGGCGGAGTGCGGCGTAGCAGCCGCCATCTGCGCCGCAAGCGCGGTCGATTTGGTCGCGGTAAATTTAACGCCGCTAAGGCCGTGATCGTCTAAAAATTTAAGGCACTGATTGTATCCTTGCGGATGCGAGAATATCTGATCCACCGTGCTTACGTCGTCGCAATGGCTCGCAAAGCAGTGGTGGATATCCATATAAATTTCGGCGACGATCTTGACGCCTTCGTATTTTCGCAAGCAATCAAGCGTCGCGCCTACCGCGCCTTCGGTATTATTTTCGATCGGCACGACGCCGTATTTGGCCTCGCCGCTATCAAGCTCCTTAAAGACCGCCTCGATGTTTGAGAGCGGCAGATAGGAGCTTACCGCGCCGAAGCGGCTCTTGGCGGCTTGGTGCGAATAGGTGCCGAAAGGCCCTAAAAACGCGACGATCTGCGGCTTTTCTAAATTTCGCGAAACCGAAAAAATTTCAAAAAATATCGCCTCGATCGCCTCTTTGCTTAAATTTCGCGCCTTTCCGCCGTCCAGCCTGCTGATGATCGAGCGCTCGCGCTCCGGGCGGTAGATCGCGCTGCCCGCGGTCTGCTTCAGCTCGCCGATCTTTTTGACAAACCCCATGCGCTCGTCGATAAGGCGCAAAATTTCATCATCCAGCCTGTCGATACAAACGCGCAGATCATCGATGTTTTGCATCACAACCCTCCTTTTGCTCGCCCCTAAATTTCGGTTTTAAAAATTTCACGCCGCCACTCTTGCCGCAGGCTTTGAAATTCTTACCGCGCGAACTTAAAATTTCATCGCTTAGGATAGCTGCGCTGCAACTTCCGCGCGCTAAAAAGGCGCGATAAAATTCGTCGCAGCGGGATCTGAAATTTAAAGCGGCGGTGCATTTAAAATTTAGGGCCGCGCTTGCTGCTGCGTTAAAATTTAAAGCCGCTGCGCGCTCGGATTTGAAATTTAAGATTGCGCTGCGTTTTAGACGGCTCACCGCGCGGATCATACGAGATCCTTTTCTAGCGCGATTAGTTCATCAAAGCTCTCGCGCTTTCTAATCAGGCGGTCCTGTCCGTCGTAAACCGCGACCTCTGCGGCGCGACAGCGGGTGTTGTAGTTGCTCGACATCGAAAAGCCGTAGGCGCCGGCGCTTTTTATCGCGAGCAGATCGCCGCTTTGCAGGCTAGGCAAGCTCACCCCTTTGGCTAAAAAGTCGCCGCTTTCGCAGATCGGACCGACGACGTCGCAGAGGCTAGTTTCGGCTAAATTTACGCCGCCCAAATTTTTTTGATCCGCGTCAGAGCCGCTTGTTTGATCCTCGCCTCTGCTGCCTAAATTTACTTCGCTTGCGTCCGGTTCGTTTAAATTTATACCCTCCGAAGCGCCAATGATCTCGATGGCGTGGTGCGCGCCGTAGAGGCTCGGGCGTATGAGATCGTTCATCGCGCCGTCAACGATGACGAAGCGCTTGCCGCAGTTTTGTTTTTCGTAAAGCACGCGGGTAAGGAAGACTCCCGCTGCTCCTGCTATGAAGCGCCCGGGCTCGCACACGATCGTGACGTCTAGACCGCTTAGGCTCTTTAAAATTCCTTGCGCGTAGTCGTAGAGCACGATCTGTTTTTCATCCTCGTAGCGGATGCCGATGCCGCCGCCCACGTCGAAAAATTTTATATCGATCTCAAGGGCTCGCAGCTCGCGTAGCAGATCGCTTACGATCTTTGCGGCGTCGCAGATCGGAGAGATGTCCGTAAGCTGGCTGCCGATGTGAAAGTGGATACCGACTGGGTTTAAAAATTTGCTCTTTTTGGCGTAGATATACATCTTGCGCGCGGTCTCGATGCTGACGCCGAATTTGTTCTCATTTAGCCCCGTGGAGATGTAGGGGTGGGTCTTGGCATCGACGTTTGGATTTACGCGGATGCTGATGCGAGCGGGCTTATTTAGCTTTTGCGCGATCCGCTCCAGACGCAGCATCTCGGCTTCGCTTTCTAAATTTATCAGCAAGATGTCTGACTTTAGCGCAAACTCGAGCTCGCTGTCTTGCTTACCGACGCCCGAGAATATGATCTTATAGCTCTTTGCGCCGATATACAGAGCGCGGCGCAGCTCGCCGATACTGACGCAGTCAAAGCCGCTGCCAAGATCTGACAAAAACTTCAAAACGCTAAGGTTGGAATTGGCTTTAATCGCGAAGCAAACGAGCGACTTGCGCGCTGCGAAAGCCTCTTTGAGCGCTATGAAATTCTTTTGTATTTCGTTAAAATCGTAAACGTATAAAGGGGTGCCGTATTTGCGGGCTAAGCTTGAATAATCCATAGAATTTCCACCGATAAATTTTGCGCCATTCTAACAAATCAAGGCTTAACGATGCTTAAAAACTAAAAATGCCGCAAAGCCTAATAACGCTGTTATGGGCACGATAATGCCGAGTTCTGGGATGATAACGCCGTTGAGAGAAAACCTAATTAACACGAAAAGCACGCCCCAAGCGCATAGCGTAGCGATAAAAAATCCGAAACTTAGTAGCGCAAGATTAAAAAATCGCCCCGTAACGGGCAGGTAATAATACAGCACCAATACTGCCAAAGGCGCAAATAACGGAAAAAATATCATATTATAAAGGCTTGCTTTTATAGTGGAGATATTCACGCCTTGATGCGAAAAGGTGCGGATCGAACGCAAAGCATCCCTGATCGAATATACATTACTCGTATCATAAACGCTTGCAATTGAGCTTGGATCAAAGCCCTTAAGCGCCTCGCTCTGCACGTTAAACTCACTTCTTAATCCACTTCCTCCAAGCTTAAGCTGCGCTGGTAAAGTGGTGGTATTTACGTCGCGTAGATGCCAAATTTTGCCTGCGTATTCGCCAGAGCTTGCGTGCGAGCGTGAAGCAACGGAGTTATCCCCTATATTAAAGATCGTTATATCATTTGCGTTTTTGCCGTTTAGAGCTTTGATGTAGATATATTTACCCTCAAATTTCAAAAACATATCTCCCCCCGTAGGCGATAAATCGGTTAAATTCTTTTGAAATTTTAATGCGTATGCAAACGAGGTGGAATTTAAAGCTATAAAGCCCGCAGTAATCGTAAGTGCGATCAAAAATGGAGGGATTATCAGAGCATTTTTGCTAACTCCAAGCGCATAAAAGCTCACCAGCTCGTTGCTACGGATCATATTAAAGCCCATCAAAATAAGCGCAAAAATAAGACTTAGCGGCAGCGTGTAGCTAAGCGCGACCGCTGCGGTTAGAGCAATATACAAAAGAGCAGTATTCGCGCTTGAGGGAAAATCTTTGAGATTGGTAAGCACGTCGATGCCTACGTAAAAGCACTCAAGGGCTATTAGAAGTATAAAAAAATACTTCAGATAGGAAAGAGCCGCGTATTTTACATATAACTTCACACCCTAGCCTTTTTAATCGTAAATTTTTGCGCGATCTGCTCTATATCCGAGCAAATGAGCTCCTCTACCGCGCGCGCGACGTAGGGTAAAATTTCGCTCAGCTTCTCGCGCTCACTTTCGTTAAAATTTCCGAGTACGAAACTGGCTGCATCCTGCCCTTGCTGTTTTTTGCCCACGCCGATACGCACGCGCTCGTAATCTACACCGATTAGCGCATCAATCGATTTGATACCGTTGTGCCCGCCGCTACTGCCGCCTTTTTTAAATTTAACGGCGCCTAGATCCAAATCTATATCGTCGTGCACCACAATGATGCGCTCGGGCTTATAAAAATCATTCACCGCTTTTACGGAGTTGCCGCTTAAGTTCATAAAAGTTTGGGGTTTTAAAAGAAGAAGCGAGCCCTTTTTAAAAAGCTCGCCTTGGAATTTAGACGAACCGAGCTCGCTAAAGCCGCCCGTCTTTAAAATTTCGTCGATTAGCATAAAACCGACATTGTGTCTGGTGTCTGCGTATTTCTGAGCAGGATTCCCAAGTCCTGCGATCAGTATCATAGGCGCCCCTATTTAGCCGAAGTAACTCCGACTACCGCTACCGAGCCGTCTAGGATGATGCTGACGCCCTCTTTTACCGGAATATCGCGGATCAAAAGCGAATCGCCTACGTCAAGATCACTTACATCGAGCGTAAAATCGTTTGGTAGATCTTTGCCGGCGCATTTTACGGCGATACGGCGCTTGGATTGCACCAAAATACCTTTATTTTTTAGCCCTTTAGCGACGCCAGTTACCTTAACCGGCACTAAATATTTGCTTACGACGTCATCCTGAACTACTCGCAAATCTACGTGAATTAGGGTATTTGTGACGGGGTGCTTTTGGTATTCTTGCACGATGACGCGATATGTCTTACCGCCCACGCTAACCTCGAAAGGAAGATCTTCTTTTGCGCGCATAGCTTTGATAAAGTCGTTTACTTTAAACGCTGCGTTAATATTTTCAAATCCTTTCGCATAAATATTAGCGATTAGATAACCATCTCGTTTTAGGGATTTTGAAGCCCTTTTACCGATACTATCTCTAACGATACCTTCTAACATTAGGTTTCCTTTGTGAAAAAATGAAACGTGATAATAGCCAAATATTGCTTTAAATCTATTTAAGCGCCTATCGGAATTCAAAGGCGGATTTAATCCGCCATCTTATAAAAATCACCCACAATCTTATAGAATTCCACATCCTTCATAACGGCTCTTTTTACCTTTCTCGGCTGCCCTGTTTTGGTTATCGTCTCTATTTCTTCGCGCTCGCCGGTATCTACTTGAGTTTTATTTAAGGCTTTTTCTTTGATCAATACTAAATTTGCGCCGTATTTTTCAGCTTTCCTTAGAAATTCATATTCCGTTCTTTTGAAATCTTCCCCCTGTTCTTCGATATTTTTTTACTATTTTAGCACTGCGCAACCCGCGACTAGCATGCAAAACAACGCCGTAAAGATAAATCTCAAGAATTCTTAAATTTAGGTCAAATTTTGCTAAAAACTA
>NZ_CALEDC010000013.1 GCF_937949835.1 uncultured Campylobacter sp. | reverse complement strand
GTAATTATCTCCGATCTCGGGATATTTAAAAATTTGATAGCTTTTTCGTCCAGTTCGGATAACGGCTCCTCAAGATTAAATTTAGTTTTATAGTAATATAGCGAAAGATCTCTTTTATTGCCCTGCTCTATAAGCTGCATTATGCACTCATCGTTTGAATCGCCGGTTATATGGCGGTTTATCATCATAAACGGCTCGCAGCTTTTATGAAACGGGAAGCGGCCGAAGTTAAAAAGATTGCCGACGAGCTCAAATACAAGGACAAAAAACAGAAATAAAATGAATAGCTTGATCATTCTGCGTTTCATCGTGGCGTTTCCTAAATTTTGAAATCAAAAATTCGTTTGTGTTTTAATGCCGGACGGTATTTGCGCTCAAGTCGCGGGTGCGCCCAAGCGCTAGTAGCGGCGGCTGGGGGCAAAATTTACGACGCTATCTCGCTTTTTGCCGCGCCAGCTGCGGCGGATTCGTTTTCGTTCATAATGATGAGCTGTTTTGCGCGCTTAATCTTGGCGTCGTCGCGAAACGCCGCGCGCACTTTGTCCATGCCGGTGTAAAATTCCTTCATCAAAACAAGGCACAAGTATGCCCCAAATTCCGTCGTACGAATAATCTCGCCCTCGATCCGCACGGCTCCTGCAAGCCTCAGCAGGCTAAGCTCTCTGCCCAGTTCGCGGCGCAGGCTTAAATCGTTCGCGGCGTTAAATTTAGCGATATCGATCTCGCCGTTAAAAAGCTCGGTCAAAAAGAGGTATTTTGCGCGTTCGGATCTTCTAAAATCGCAGGTGGCGATGACGGTGCTTTCGTTTTTCTGCACCCTGCTTGCGTACTCTTCGAGATTGAACGCATTTACGAGCAGTCTGCCGCCTAGGAAACTAAACGCGCCGCTTCCGATGCCTACGTATTCGTGGTTTGTGCCTACATACTCGTCGTTGATGCTCGATTTTTTGCGAGCAAAAGCCCACGCGTTGCTGCGGTGCCAACTAGAAAATTCCTTGCAGATGATGGAGTAAAATTCCTCCTCGTGATCTACATTGCTAACGCCGAGGCTTCGCGCTATTTGATCGCGCATCAAAGGTGATTTCATCAGCGGATACAGCGTGATCTGCTCCGGTTTTACCGCCTTTGCCGCTTCGATGTCGCGAAGTAAAATTTCGCGAGTTTGAAATGGAAAGTTAAAGATCAGATCCAAGCTTAAAATCGGTAGAATTCCGACCGCTCGGGATAGCTTTTCTTGCAGAATTTCGCCCGAGCCGAATTTTGAGTAGCGCGAAGCTTTGCGTAAAATATCATCATCAAAGCTCTGCACTCCCACGCTTAGGCGATCTATTAGCCCGCGAAATCGCAGCAAGCTCTCAGGTTCGATGTGGTTGGGATCGCTCTCGCACGAGACCTCTTTGATGCTAAAAAGCGACTTTGCAAGCTCCAGCGTGCGCGCTAACTCCTCCTCGTCGATGAGCGTCGTACCGCCGCCGACATAAAGCGTCTCAAAGTCGTAGCCCGCGTCCTTCGTGCGCTGCATCTCTACGCGTAGTGCGCTAAAATACGCCTTGCACGCGCCGCGCTCGTAAGCATATTTATGAAAGGAGCAGTACGGGCAAAACGTGTGGCAAAAGGGCACGTGCATGTAGAGCATATATTTTTTATCGGGATTTGGAATTTTAGCGATATTTTCCTGCGTGATGTCGATTCTAAGGGAGTTGTATAGGGATTTTTGCATAGTTTCGGCGGCGTATTTTTTGGCGAAGCTATGCACCATTTGACTGATAAAATTCATAAAACTTTAACCTTTTTTAAACTTAAAAACTAATTTTTGAAGTTTATCGAAAACTAACTTATAAATTTATCAATAATTTAATAAAAAGCGCAGCGCCG
This sequence comes from uncultured Campylobacter sp., assembly GCF_937949835.1. GTDB lineage: Bacteria > Campylobacterota > Campylobacteria > Campylobacterales > Campylobacteraceae > Campylobacter_B. The sequence continues at coordinate 7,629 of NZ_CALEDC010000013.1, read as the reverse complement.
CCATATACATTAGCGTAGGAAGCGCTATGGTAACGAGCGAATTGCGAAATTTAGCATGCACGACAAACGCCATAATCAGGCAAAATAGCAGCATTGCCGTTTGCAGCGCGTCCGCGCTGAAAGCTCGCTCGCCCGAAAAGCTAGGCAGCATCGTCTTAAGCGCATAGATCGTCAAAACGACCATTATCAAAAGGCCCGAGTTTTTCTGCAGATACGATAAGCTTGGACTCGCGGTCTTTTTCTTAAAAAGCAGCAGCGGCAAAAATCGCGTCAAAATCGTAGCGAGCGAGGCCAGAAAGATATAGGGCAAAATTTCCACTACCTGCTCCTTTTTAGGAATTTTCGCAGCCTGCGTCCCGTGCGCGAAGGTCGCTCGAAGTATTTACGAAAGAGCAGCAAAACCGCAGTGCCGAAAATCAGAGTGCCGAATAAAAAGTATTTTGTAGGAAAGATAAAAAGCCCCGCAAACGCGCAGGCAAAGCCCAGCAATAGCACTTTGTATTGCGGATTTGCTTTAAAAACCTCATAGGTTAGCATTGCAAAAAGCGCCGTCAGGCTAAACTCGACTCCGCTAAAATCAAGCTTCAAGCTTGCTCCCAAAACAGCCCCTACGACGACGCCCGCGACCCAGTAGGAATGATTTAAAACCGCGGTTAGATTATAGAGCAGATCAAGCTCTTTTAGCCTTTGCGGCGTTACGGGCTGTTCGCCGCTAAGCTCCTCGGGGCGCAAAAACGCGCGCGCTTTTAGCAGCGCAAAGGTTTCGTCGGTAAGAGCATATACGGCGTAAATTTTATGACGCACGAAGCGCAGCTCGTCCAGCAGCGACATCGTGTAGAAAAAATGGCGAAAATTTAGCAAAAATGCCACGACGAAGGTATCTACGAGCGAGGCGTGGGTTACGATGAAGGCGATCAGCACGAATTCCACGCTGCCTGCGTAGATCAGCAGTGAGGTTAGCGCCAGTGCCCATACGGGCAGGTCTTGGCTGATGCCGTAGATACCAAACGCCAGCCCCAGCGGCACGTAGCCCATCATCACGGCGAGGGTGGATCTGAAAATTTCTGCTTTACTCATAGCTTTCCTAAATTTAAAAGCGCGATTGTAGCTAAAATTTTATTAAATTTTACAGGGCATGTGGGCGAAATCTGTGCCGCCACTAGCGAGTTTTATGCGGTGTGCGGTCGCAAGAGGAGCTGCAAAATTTACTCGCTTCGGCGCCGTAAAATTTTAAAATTTAGCCTGCGTAGAATTTTGCGAAATTTTAAAATTTAAGGGAGCGGATCTTTAAATTTAGCCTAAAATACGTGGCGCAAAAGTACGAATGCAAACGCCGAAAGCAGCGCCGAGACGGGCAGGGTGATGATCCACGCTAGCCCGATCGGCTTCATCAGCGACCAGTTCGTGCTGTGATTTACCAAGCCGATGCCTAAAATCGCGCCGATTAGCACGTGGGTCGAGGAGATCGGCAGCCCCAGCACCGATGCCGCCATGACGACGACGGCGCTTGCGAGCTCGGCGCTAAAGCCCGAGGCTGGGTGGATTTTCGTAAGATTGGTGCCTACGGTGGCGATCACCTCTTTGCCGATGAACCAAAGCCCCGCTATGAGGGCTACTGCGAACATTATCATAATCTGCTGCGGCACGGGAGTGGAGGGATTGATACTATTCGTAGCCATCGTATCGATGATGGCGGCAAACGGACCTACGGCGTTTGCGATGTCGTTGCTGCCGTGCGAAAAGGCAAAGCCGCTAGCGGTGAGCACCTGCAGCCAGCTAAACATCAAAAACGCGGATTTGTTTAAATTTGAGCGGCGCAGGGTTTTAGCGAAAATAAACATCAAAAGCCAGGTAATCAGCGTCGACATACCGATGATGAGGTAGTTGTAAAAATTCGTAAGCCCGAAATTTAGATTATGCAGCCCCTTAAATATCAGCATCGCCGAGATCACGAAAGCTCCGATACCGGCTACGGCGGGGATCCCGTACTCTTGGGCCTTGTGGGATTTGAGCTTCTCTTTTTAGCGTCAAGCTCGATCACCTTTTTATAATACTCGCTATCCAGCTCGCTTGGGTCGAAATCGGGATCGCGCATCGCGTAAATATCGTGATTTAGCGCCTCTGCATAGGCGATCTTTTGAATGTCGTCCAGGGTCTCGAAGGTCTTTTTATGCAATTTGCGGAGGGATTTTTTTTCGCGCTTTATGCGGTCGATCTTTATTTGAGCGTAGCGGTTGTAATCCAAAATATAATGTTTGATAAGCCAGAAAATTCCAAAGGAGATCACTCCGCCCAAAATCGGCGAGAGTACCCAAGAGATCGCTATTTTGCCGATCTTATCCCACTGCACGAGCCACAATGCGGAAGTCTCTGCGGTATTAAGCAGGGCGCCTAGCGTAAGCCCCGAGCCCACGATACCGCCGATTATCGCATGAGTAGTAGATACGGGCAAGCCCTTTCTGCTGGCAAAAAGCAGCCACGCGCCCGCCGCAAAAAGCGCGCTCATCATTACGTAGATAAAATCCCTAGGATGCACGTCCATTTTGCTAAGATCGATTATGCCGCTGCGAATCGTCGAGGTTACTTCGCCGCCTGCTATTACCGCGCCGCTTGCTTCAAATACCGCTGCGATACAAAGGGCTTGCGCGATACTAAGGGTGCCGCTTCCGACGCTGGTGCCGAAGGAATTTGCCACATCGTTTCCGCCGATATTAAAGGCCATAAAGATGCCCAAAAATACCGAAACTAAAAATAGCATTTTATCGCCGCTTCCTATAAAACCGAATCCCCAGATAAGAAAATAGATTGTTACGCCGCAGAATATGCCGTAGAAAATGAGACTTATCTTGCTAGATTTCATAGCTCTCCCTTAAAATCCGCGAAATTTTACCACACGCGCCTTAATCCCCACTAAATCGCACGGGCGAGGTATATAAATTTTAATTTTAAAAGCGAATTTAGTGGCGCGCGCTAAGCTTTATTAAATCAATACTTCGTTACAATCCACATTAAATTTTAAAACCGAGGCGAAAAATGTCTAGAATTCCGCTGCAAAGCCCGTATTTCGGAATATTCGTAATGCTAATCCTAGCTTTTTGCGTTTTTTCGCTCATCGTTAAACTATCCTCTTTGGTAGGCTCGCGTTTGGCAGATAGACGCGACGAGCGGCTAAAGGGCGAAATTTACGAAAGCGGCCCCGAGGCCGTCAAACAGCCCAACCGAATGAACTCCCACTTTTTTTTGATAGCCGTGCTTTTCATACTTTTTGACGTCGAGATTATCTTTATGTTTCCGTGGGCGGTAAATTTTAAAATTTTAGGCGTGTTTGGGCTTGTAGAGATGGCGTTTTTCATCGTATTATTAGGCATCGGTTTCATCTACGCCTGGAAAAAAGGAGCGCTAAATTGGCAGAGCATAAGATAAACTACGCGCGCGAAAACGGGCTTCCCGTAGTTCTTACCACCGTCGATAAACTGATCGCGTGGGGCAGGAGCAACTCTTTGTGGGCGATGACGTACGGACTTGCGTGCTGTGCGATCGAGATGATGGCGGCGGGCGCGGGCAGATTTGACTTTGACCGCTTCGGCACGATATTTCGCGCAAGCGCCAAGCAATCGGATGTGATGATAATCGCAGGCACGCTTAGCAAAAAGCACGCCGAGTTTACGCGCCGCCTATACGACGCGATGCCCGAGCCCAAATGGGTCATCAGCATGGGCAGCTGCGCCAATACCGGAGGGATGTTTAATACCTACGCTACGGTGCAGGGCTGCGACCGCATAGTGCCCGTGGATATCTATCTGCCCGGATGCGCGCCGCGCCCCGAGACGCTGCAGTTTGCGATGATGGTGCTGCAAAAAAAGATCCGCACCCAAACCCCGCGCCGCGCGCAGAAAGCAAAAAGGCTGATCTGATGAGAAAATTTAATCCCAAAGGCGATCAGAGTAAAAAAAATTACTACAAAGATAGATTTTTCATTCCCGAGGAAACGCCTAAATCCAGCGTAAACGAAAGCGATTTTAAAGACGATCTAGACGCGCTTGAAGGCATCCAAATTTTAAACTCATACGTGGAATTTAACACTCTTGTGCTTTATGTAGAGCCTGCGCAAAATTTAGCGGCGCTGCGTGCGCTTAAGAGCGCGGGATATGAAATTTTATGCGAGCTAAGCGGCGTGGATTTTACCGAGGCTCGCGGCGGCATCGAGGTTTTTTATCAGCTTTTGGATATCAAAAGAGCGCGCCGCGCGCGGCTAAAGTGCTTCGTGCCGAATGAGAGCTTTTTGCAAAGCGCTGCGGGCATCTATAAAAGCGCGAACTGGGCGGAGCGCGAGCTATACGATATGATGGGCGTTTGGATAGAGGCTCATCCGAACTTGGCGCGCCTAATAATGCCCGATGATTGGTTCGGACACCCACTTTTGAAATCCTATCCGCTGCAAGGAGACGAGTTTGCCAAGTGGTACGAGGTGGATAAAATTTTTGGGGTCGGCGCACGTGAGCGGATCGGCGAAGAGAACCGAAATTCCGCATTCGTGAACGAAAAAGATACCTTTAACTTCGCGCGACTCTACCACGAGAGCGGTTACGGCGAGCCGCGCCCGCAAGAAAGAATTTTACAAGAATATCAAGAAGAGGGCGGCGTGCGCTTCGTAAAACGCGTTAAACGCGGAATTTACAAGATCATCACAAAGAGAAAATAATGCAAAATCCAAGCAAGCTAAGACCGTTTTTCGAAAACATCGAGTACGAGCGCGAGGGCGCGAATATGATCTTAAATTTCGGTCCGCAGCATCCAAGCGCGCACGGCCAGCTAAAGCTCGTGCTGGAGCTTGACGGCGAGCGCATCGTGCGAGCCCGCCCCGGCGTGGGCTACATGCACCGAGGCATCGAAAAGATGGCAGAAAATATGATCTACGCGGAGTTCGTCCCAGTAACAGATCGCATCGATTACATCGCATCGGGCTCGAACAACTACGGCTTTTGCGCCGCGGTCGAGAAGCTCTGCGGCATCGAAGTGCCGCGCCGCGCGCAGATCATCCGCACGATCCTATTGGAGCTTAATCGCATCAGCTCGCACCTTCTGTTTTTGGGTACGCACGCGCTTGATATCGGCGCGATGACGGTGTTTCTCTACTGCTTTCGCTCGCGCGAATACATACTCGATCTCATAGAGAAATACTGCGGCGCACGTCTTACGCACAATAATATCAAAATCGGCGGCGTGTTTTTGGATCTGCCTGCGGGCTGGATAGCAGAGATGTTGAAATTTTGCGACGAATTCCCTAGCGATATTAAAGAATTTGAAGATATGCTCGATACGAATAGAATTTGGCTAATGCGAACCGAGGGTGTGGGCGTGATCTCGCACGAAGACGCTCTTAGCTGCGGCTGTAGCGGCGTGACGCTCCGCGCTAGCGGGCATGCTTGGGATATCCGTAAAGAAGAGCCATACCTCATCTACGACGAGCTTGATTTCGACGTGCCGTATGCGAGCGAGGGCGACTGCTACGCGCGCTATAAGTGCTATATGGCGGAGATGCGCGAGAGCCTTAAAATTTTGCGCCAGTGCGCGAAGCACTATCCGCTGAGCGATCCGCAAATTTTAGCGATCGACCCCGCTTACGTAAATCCTAGCAAAGAGCAGATCATGACGCAAAACTACTCGCTGATGCAGCATTTTGTGCTGGTTACGCAAGGTTTACGCCCGCCGGCGGGCGAAATTTACGCCGCGAGCGAGAGTCCTAAGGGCGAGCTTGGATTTTATATTCGCTCGATGGGGCAAAGCCGCCCGTACCGCCTTAAGATCCGCACGCCGAGCTTTTGGCACTGCGCGATTTACGAAGAAATTTTACCCGGGCAGTATCTTGCCGACGCCGCGGCGATCATCGGCAGCACGAATATTATCTTAGGCGAGGTGGATCGATGAAACGCTACGATTTGAGGCATCTGGGCGATAAATTTTTAAACCGCATGGGCGAAATTTTAAAAAATTCCGCTCGCGGCGAGACGATGATCTTTATGTTTGAGATGGGCGATTTCAGCGCGGTTCAAAAAAGCGCCGATCTGGTGGAGGGGCTAAATTCCACGCTTTTAAGCTCGATTCGTTATAACCAAGTCGATTGGATGGTCGTCGCCAAAAAGGGGAGAGGATGAAAATTTTAAATTTCGCGTCGCTGCTTAGCCTGCAAAATCCCGCGCTTGCAGAAGATTTTAAGAGCGCTGAAATTTTAAGCGTATCGCCGCTGCAAGACCCGCATCTTCCGGGCGAGTTGATAAAATGCGAGATCGGCGCGCAAAGCTTCGTGCTGGCGCTAATCTGCGCTAGTTTTTGCGGCGAGCAATATTTTGCGGATCTGGATCTGGAGTATCTAAGCGGCGAAAGCAGCGTGGGCGAGGAGGAGATCGAGCAGATCGCGGAGTTTTTACGGGGAGGCTGCGACGCGCTTTTAATCGACGATGCGCTCATTAAAACTCATCCCGACGCCGAAAATATCAAAGCCTTTCTATCTCTCATAGCGGCGAAGTTTGGGGTTAAAATTTTAAGCTTACGCGGCGAGCGAGCGGATTTGGACGCGCAAGGGCGGGTAAATTTAAGCCCCCTTAAAGAGCCTGAGAATTTCGACGGCGCCGTGGTTTTCAAACACGATGCGGACGAGCGGCTCATCGGCGGAAGGTATTTTTGCATGGTCGCAAAGATCAAGGGCGGCGATCGCGTCCGCATCAAAACGCCGCACCTAAATTTGGAAAAAGAATTTATTTTGGATGAGGAGCTAAAGGGCACGATCGCGCTTTTGGGCTCGGGCGGGCAGGGCTTTGGCGGTTATAATTTCGAACTAGCCGAAATTTCTAAGGTTTAAAATGGCAAAGATCACGATCGACGGTAAAGCTTGCGAGTGCGACGAGGGCGAGTATATCTTGCAGGTCGCGCGTCGCTGCGGCGTTTTTATCCCTGCGCTTTGTTATCTAAGCGGCGGTACGCCGACGCTCGCATGCAGGCTTTGTATGGTCGAAGCGGACGGCAAGCGCGTCTATAGCTGCAATGCCAAAGCCAAAGACGGCATGGTCATTTACAGCCGTAGCCCAGAGATCGACGCCGAGCGCGAGGCGATCACGCAGGTTTATTGCATCAACCATCCGATGGCGTGCGGGGTTTGCGATCAAAGCGGCGAGTGCGAGCTTCAAAATTTAGCCCATCTGATGCGCACAAATACTCAAAGCTACGCTATCCGCGATACGGCGCGCGAGGTGCAGGATTGGGGGTATTTAAGCTACGATCCTAGCCTTTGTATCGTCTGCGAGCGCTGTATCACCGCCGCGAAGGACCGCTTGGGCGTAGATGCGTTTAAGCTCGTCCCGCGCGGCGGAGACGCGCTTAGTAAGGAGCAAAAGGACGCGATGCCCAAAGACGCCTACGCCGTGTGGAACAAGTTGCAAAAAAGCCTAATCGCGCGGGTAAATGAAAATGATGATTGCGTAAACTACGGCGAGAGCGCGGCGGTCTGCCCGACTGGAGCTCTGGTAGAGAGCGCGTTTAAATACGTTTCAAACGCCTGGGAGCTGCGTCAAATCCCCGCTTCCAACCCACACAGCAGCGATTGCGAACTACTTTATTACGAGATCAAGCGCC
>NZ_CALEDC010000012.1 GCF_937949835.1 uncultured Campylobacter sp. | reverse complement strand
ACAGAGTTTTTCGGCGCCACACTATTAGGGGCTAAATTTGAAACGGGCGGCGCAGAGCTCTGCGATACAGCGCTTGCGCGCGAGCTTTGCGATGACGAAATTTTAGAGGCGGAGCTTGTGGCGGACGAGTTTTGAGAAGCGCCGCTATTTTGCGCCGCAGTAAGCCAAAACGGCGAGCAAAGTAGCGCCAAAGAGAGTAAAATTTTACCCTTTTTCATAAAAAATCCTTTTTAGATTTTATAATCCATATCAATTTATTGGCGGGATTATCTTACAATTCCTCTTAAATAATAATAAAATTTTTAATAAACTAAATCATAAAATTTTATATGCAATTACTGATTTAACGGAATTTAATAAGATCTATTGACGAATTTTTAAGCAAAATTTCTATGGATTTTAAAAAGTATATGAATTTGAAAAACAAAGGATTTAAAAATTTAAAACTCTAAAATTCCGCCACTTTAAAATAACGTAAGCGACGGAATTTAGCGTTTATCGGCGTTTGGTCTTGCGATTACGATAGCACTAGCACCGGTACAAGCGCATTGTGCAAGATATCCTCGGAGACGCTGCCTAAAAAGAGCTTTTTGAAAAACCCTTTCGTAAAGGCGCCAGTAGCGATCAGATCGAGGTCATTAGCGCGGCGATATTTGATGATCTCATCGGCGGGCACTTCCGCTTGGATGTATTTGAAGGTGGCGTTTTGAGTGCCTAAAATTTCGCGCGCTAGATCCAGCATCCGCTCGCCCTCTGCGGCACCCGCATTGATGTGCAAGACATGCTTATGTGCGCTCGCAAGAAGCTTTGAGCTCTTTATAAACTCAAGCGTGCGCTTTGCCGCATCGGTGCCGTCAAACGCAATGAGCACGGAGTTAATCGGTGAAAATTCCTTATTCACGAGCAGCGACGGCACGTGAAGCTCCTTTATCAGCACGCTTGCATTAAAGCCTACGTCCTCGTTATTTGAGCCCTTGATACCGAGTACAAAAATTTCAGCTTCGTCCTTGTACTCAGCGATAACGTCGATAAAATCGCCATCTTTAATGATCTTACTCGCCTTTACGCCCGCAGCAGTCGCAGCGCAGATATATTCATCCAGCATCGCTTCGGCTTCTTCGTGGTCTTTCTCCGCATCTACGCCGCCTAATGTGGGACTTCCGTAGCTATTTGCAAGGATATCATTCTCTCCTAGGACGATCCCGCCTGCGGCTAGCCCATAAAAATTCTCGCCAAGCTCCGGGATTTCAACCACGTGAATAAACACGAGCTCGGCACCCAAGGTTTTAGCGACGTAAATTCCGTAATCTCTAACCGCCGGGGCAAGCGCATTTTGATCGACGCAAGTGATGACCTTTTTCATTTTTAGTCCTTTTAAAGATAAAATTTTAATCAAAATAAGCTTATCAAATTTTGTATAAAAGTTATTTAAATTCGGCAGATTTGAATACAGCGCGGGCGATTTTGTGAAATTTTAAAGCCGCGTCGTAATGGGTTTGTGAGGTACGGGCGCGCTTGTGGTAAGCTAGCTCAGGCTTGGCGTGACAGCGAGTGAGCAGTTGCAGCACGTAGCAGGCAGCTAAAAAGCGTTGCGGGTGCGGCTTGCAGAGTGCGGCGCGGGCGATTTTAAAATTTATCAAGCCGCTAAAAGCGCGGTTAAAGCGCCGTTATTGCGGTTAGCAGCCCAAAGATGATCCCCGGGAAATTCGCCGCGGCGAGCGGATAGTCCTTTTTAGGCTTTAAAAGACCGTAGCTGACCCATATCGTGCAGTTTATCGTGGCTGCGAGCGGCTGGAGAAACGGGACTTTGTTGCCGTCTAAATTTGCCATTATGTTCGGCACGTAGGATACGTACATGATGACCGACAGGCATGTGCCCGCCCAACCTAAAATTTGTAAATTTCTTTCACTCATCGGCTCTCCTTGTTTTTAAAATACGTTTCAAATTTACGAATGAAACGAAGCGGGATTTAATACACCAAAGATTAAGAAACAAATTAAAAGATGGCTAGAAATAAAATTTGACTTTAATTTATCGCAGCGACCCCTCACCTGCTCGCGTCTGCGTAAATTTTAAAGCGGCGTTTGAGGCGCGCATTTTAAAAAAACAGAGAAATTTAAAACGCCGGACAATGGTTGAAATTTAAATTTCAAAGAGATAAAATTTTAAACGACTGAAGCCAAATTTAAGCAAAATTTTACAGGAAAATTACGGTAAAATTTTAAAAATATGAGAAGTAAATTTTATAATTTCTCGGACGTTAAAGATAGGAATGTTTGCCCTAAGTGCGGAGGCGAGCTGCAAGATTATGCTGAGATAGAAAAGTGGAATCAAGCAGAAAAGAATAAAAAGCTTGAAAGATATTATAAATTTGAAAAAGAGTGGCTAAAGAGGGTGAGCCATGATAAAAAATAATTGATACTCAAACAAAATCAAAAGGCCTTAGGAATAAAAAATGAGCGCCAGGATAGGTTTAATACTTTTAGGTGCATTTTAGACGGGTATGATTTTAGGGATTGAGTAAATTTTAAAAATTCCAGCTAGATTTGCTTTGCAAATTTGCCGCTTTAAGAAATAAAAACCACTAAAGAATCTAAATTTAAAACCGAAATTTTACCGCGCTATGTAAAACTCTCGAAATTAAAATTTCATCCAATCTACGCAAAAATTTTAAAAAATCTATCTTTAATCTTTGAAATTTATTATTATTTAATCAAGAGAAATTATAATATATCATTTGCAAATCATTCGCAAAATTATAATTTTGAATAGGGGAGAGTGATGTTTAAGAAATTTTATCTTTCAAATGCCGCGATCGCGCTAAGCTTGTGCGCCGCCTTACAACTAAACGGAGCCGAAAACAACGCTACGTCTGCAAATATCAGCGCGCCCGGCGCGGGAGCCGTAAATTCCGCAGCTCCTAAAAACGCTTCCGGCGCGAACGCCACAAAGTTGGGCACCATCGTAGTTACCGCGACGGGCTTTGAAGATACGCTTAAAAACGAGGTTCGCAACGTCTCCGTTATCACCGCGGAGGATATGGAAAACCGTGGCTACCGCGATCTGCGTGAAATTTTAGAAAAGGCGCCGGGGGTTAGCTTTAACGGCAGATCTGTTGATTTGCGTGGGCAAGGTGCGAAGGCCAATACCTCCGTTAAGGTCCTTCTTAACGGAGTCGCGCTCAATATGATCGACACGACGCCGACGAGCATTCCGATCGATTTAGTTCCGATCGAAGATATCGAGCGCGTGGAGATCATCCCCGGCGGCGGTAGCGTGCTTTACGGCAGCGGCACCAGCGGCGGCGTGATAAATATCATCACAAAAAAGGGCGCAAAATATCCATACGCCAATGTCTCTACCAAGATCGCGTCGTATAATTATAAAGATCTAAATTTCGGCGCAGGCGGGAATGTGAGCGAAAATCTATTTCTAAAGACCGCAATAAAGGGCTTTGATCAGCATGGATACCGCAAGGGCGAAAGAGAGCGAGGCTACTATACATCATTTGGACTAAATTATAAAATTTCAGATGATCAAAGCCTATCTTTTAATCCGAGCTTTTATCGCGCTAGGACGCATGATGTGCCGGGTTTAGGGCTTGCCAAACTTAAAGCAGATCGTCGCCAACAAGGAGGCGAGAGGACCTTTACCAAAAGCACGCGACTAAATTTTGACTTGGATTATGCGGTAAAATTTGGCGATAGATTTGAAGCAAATTTACAGCCTTATTACCAAGATATTAGAATTTTACAAAAGGGCTTTGTGATGAAAGATCGCAAAGAGGGGGCAAATTTAAAAGGCAAGCTCGACTACGACAGCGGCGAGTTCATAGCGGGATATGATTATCTTAAAAATAAGGGCTTCCGTAGGATCGACTTTACCACTTCGATGAATCCTATGATGAGCCTTTCGCAGCTTACGATCTTTGATATGCAAAAACAGACGCACTCGGTTTATGCCTTAGAAAAGCACGACTTTACGGAGCTATTTTCACTTAGTGCTGGCGGGCGTTTTGAGCGCGCCGAATACAAAGTAGATCGCGAGGTCTCTACGACGATGCGTAGGATGGGGCGCATCTTTCACACTCAAGACAGCACGCACGTAACGGACGATAAAAACAACTATGCGTTTGAGATCACGCCGAATTTTAAATATTCTAAAGACGGCAATGTCTATTTTAAATTTGAGCGAGGCTATATCTCGCCGGGGCCTAATCAGCTCATCGATAAGCTCAGTCGCAACGGCCCCTATGTGCTTAATAACCTCAAATCCGAAACCTTTAAAACCTACGAGATCGGCATGAAGGATCTAATCTATGGGCAATACGTAAGTGCGACTCTGTTTTGGACCGATACGAAAAATGAGATCGTAAACGAGCTACTCGGTAGCGGCTTTAATAGCGGTTGGCATTTTATAAATATCGACGAGACGCGCCGCAAGGGCGTGGAGCTGTATGCGGAGCAAAGCTTGCTTTCAAATTTAAAGCTCAGCGAGACCTTTTCATACGTGGACGCCAAGATCCAATCCGGTGCGGATAAAGGCAAGCAGGTTCCGCTGGTGGAGCGCTCGAAGTTCATTTTGGGCGTCGATTACGAGCCGATTAGAAATTTAACGCTGATGAGCGATTTTAAATATTTCTCATCATCGCACGACGCCAACCACGATAGGATCGATTCGCGCACGATCGTAGATCTGGGCGCTGCGTACCGCTTCGCAAGCGGATTTTTGATAAGCGCCGGAGTCAAAAACGTCTTTGACGAGGAGTATAATTACAACCAAAATTTACGCGCAGATGTCTATACTCCGGCTCCCGGGCGCAATTACTACGCGGAGTTTAAATACACCTATTAGCGAGTGTTTAAATTTAAGCGAGGTTTGAGCTGTGAAATTTAAAATTTACGGACGGAATTTAAAATTTCGCCGCAGCGTGCTTTACCGCCGCAAGATTAAATTTAATAAAAGGAGCGAAGATGAAACCGGACTATAAAAACTGGGTGCCTAAGGGCATGATCGCGAGCTTTGCCGCAGGTGCGGGCGTAGCGCTAGTTTTGTTTTTGATTTTCGGCGTTTGCGGTGCTTTTGTTGGCGGCGTGCTGAGGTGGTTTCTTGCGGGGCTTTTCGGCGCAGCGGCGCTGTTTTTGGTCGGCTTTACGATCTACTGCGTCGTGTGGTACCGCGCGTTTGATTACGGCGGCAAGCGCCAACTCTCTCGCGCGATCGTAGAGGGCACGGCAAAATACGTAGATCTGCCCGAGGGCGGGCGCGGGCTAGACGTAGGCTGCGGCAGCGGCGCGCTAACGATCGCCGTCGCTAAGCGCAACCCGCACGCATCGGTGCTAGGCGTAGATCGCTGGGGCTTTGAGTACGCGTCTTTTAACAAGCAGCTGTGCGAATCCAACGCGCGCGCCGAAGGGGTGCAAAACACTAGCTTCGAGCAGGCCGACGCCACGCAGCTGCCCTTTGAGGACGGCAGCTTCGATGCGGTTACAAGCAACTACGTCTATCACAACATCATGCGCAAGGACCGCCAGGCGCTGCTTTTAGAGACGCTTCGCGTGCTTAAAAAGGGCGGCAGCTTCGCGATACACGATCTTTTCTCGCGCGGAAACTACGGCGATATGGATGCTTTCATCGCGCGACTTAAGGAGCAGGGCTACGAGCGAGTCGAGCTCATAGACACGACGCAGGGGCTTTTTATGGGCCCGCGCGAAGCCAAATGGCTGATGCTAGGCAGTTCAAAACTTCTGGTAGGTAAAAAATAGAGAGCCTTTGTAATTGCTACTTTACTATTGCGGACATCTTTTTTAGCTCCACCGTTTTGACTTTGGTCTCTAACAAGTTGCCTAGGACGATTGGCTTTTTAAATTTCGCCCGAATCTCACTCACGATAAAAAATGCCCACCTTGCTAAAGGCTTAACCTCCGAGCCGAAAAACATCTCGCTGCGCGCCCTTTCGCAGTATTTTATATAGTTTGCGTGATAGGCTATGCCGCCCGCATCGGTATCTTCGTAGTAGATTCGTATCTTCATTACATCATTCTCCTTTTTTTGCACCCAAGCATATTATTTCTAAATAATTAATGTTTTTATAATATTTAAGTAGTCAAAAATTTTTTCTTTAGGGGGCCTTTCTTCTTTCTTAATCGCTCTTTTGGCACTATTAAATTCTACTGGCATTATCGTTTTAATCGTAAAACAAAGGCTGGGCTTTCCCTCACTATTCTTACCAATATCAAACGCAATAGGCATGAATATATCATTAATCACAATATGAAATCCTTTGCTTAAATTTTTCCTGATTTCATCATAATTACTTTGATTATGCATTAACTCACTGCAAAGGCTATCATACATAGACAAACATCTTAACAAGATCGGTCTTATCATTGAAGATAAAAATTTTTTAACTTTATCTGGTGTGGATAGCTCTTTGATATTACATCTTTCAATAAATCGCAATAGGGCATGAAAAGAAAAATTTATAAATATCCTCTTATATATCATTCCGTCAGTCAGGCTAAATATAATATCAAATCCAATATATTTATAGTCCTCTTTGATTATTTTATTAGTAGAACTATCATCTGGATTTTTTTTCATAATTAACGTTACATCCGCATATACAAATTCCCATTTTTTTGTGTTTGGTCGATAATGCTCCAATATAATTATATGCTTCTCTTTTTGAAGTTTTTCAACATGCCGTTTTACAATAACCTTTCTTCTATTGTCATTAATTGAAAAATAATTGATTTTTGGGCCTTCCCTAAAACAATCAATTATACTTTGTGCAATAATTCTTTCTGATTTATTTTCAAATATATTCATTCAAATTTTACCTCACTATTTATATAATACTCCGTCGCATAGATATATTTTCTTGGGTTATTTACACTCTTCCAAAGAGTGGCTTTTAAAAATTTGATCAAATTTTAGTTTGACATATCCCCCGGCAATTTTAAATTTTTATTTTTCATTATACATTAAAATTTACGTAATAGCTTTACTTAATGACACGCTTGATGAATTTTACTTTGCTTTATATATAATTCATTCGTCTTTTATGCCATTAGGTCGTATTTAATGTCGTGAGCAATCATTAAAGGACGATCGTAAAAAATCGAAAAAAGCATGGTATAACCTAAATACCTATGCAAGCGTAAGCAAGATATTATGGAATAGCATTCGTTCTTTTTGGTGATACTAGCTCGTTTAAAGTGAGAATAGTGCCAAAATGT
>NZ_CALEDC010000011.1 GCF_937949835.1 uncultured Campylobacter sp. | reverse complement strand
GATGGCTAAAGAAAAATTTAATCGTAACAAGCCACACGTAAACATTGGTACCATCGGTCACGTTGACCATGGTAAGACTACTTTGACAGCTGCTATTTCTGCTGTTCTTTCCAGGAAGGGTCTAGCCGAGCTAAAAGACTACGACAATATCGATAACGCTCCAGAGGAAAAAGAGCGCGGTATTACTATCGCTACGTCTCACATCGAATATGAGACCGAGAAACGTCACTATGCTCACGTTGACTGCCCAGGTCACGCCGACTACGTAAAAAATATGATTACTGGTGCGGCTCAGATGGACGGCGCTATTTTAGTTGTCTCTGCTGCAGATGGTCCTATGCCTCAAACTCGCGAGCACATCTTGCTTTCTCGCCAGGTAGGCGTTCCTTATATCGTAGTTTTTCTAAACAAAACCGATATGGTCGATGATCCGGATCTTTTAGAGCTAGTTGAAGAGGAAGTTAGAGATCTTTTAAAAGAGTATAAATTCCCTGGCGACGAGACCCCAATCATTAAGGGCTCTGCTCTTAAGGCTCTTGAGGAAGCGAAAGCCGGACAAGACGGCGAATGGTCTGCAAAGATTATGGAGCTTATGGATGCTGTTGATAGCTATATTCCAACTCCTGTTCGCGATACTGATAAAGATTTCCTTCTTCCGATCGAAGATATTTTCTCGATTTCCGGTCGCGGTACCGTTGTAACCGGTAGAATCGAAAAAGGTATCGTTAAAGTTGGCGATACTATCGAGATCGTAGGTATTAAACCTACTCAGACTACTACCGTCACTGGCGTTGAGATGTTTAGAAAAGAGATGGATCAAGGTGAAGCAGGCGATAACGTAGGTGTTTTATTGCGCGGTACCAAGAAAGAGGAAGTAGAGCGCGGTATGGTTCTATGCAAACCAAAATCGATCACTCCTCATACTAAATTTGAGGGCGAGGTTTATATCCTAACTAAAGAAGAGGGCGGACGCCATACTCCATTCTTTAATAATTATAGACCGCAGTTTTACGTTCGTACGACAGATGTTACCGGTTCGATTACCCTTCCTGAAGGAACCGAGATGGTAATGCCTGGCGATAATGTTAAGATTACCGTTGAGCTAATCGCTCCGATTGCTCTTGAGCAAGGTACTCGCTTCGCGATTCGCGAAGGCGGTCACACCGTAGGTTCAGGCGTCGTTTCGAAAATCATCGCTTAATTTTTTGCAAGCGGAATTTTAAAATTCCGCTTGCTTTTTTATTCAAGGAAACCAAATGGCAAAGAATTCAAGTAGAGTAAAGGTCGGATTAAAATGCTCCGAAAGTGGCGATATTAACTATACTACTTATAAAAATAGCAAAACTACGACCGAAAAACTAGAACTTAAAAAATATTGCCCTAGATTAAAAAAGCACACGCTTCATAAAGAAGTCAAGTTAAAAGGCTAATTGTTATAGGGCAATAGCTCCAACGGTAGAGCGCCGGATTCCAAATCCGATGGTTGGGGGTTCGAATCCCTCTTGCCCTGCCACGAGGATTGGGTATGGAAAAAGTAAAAGAGTATTATAAACAAGCAAAAGTAGAGTTAGATAAGGTAATTTTCCCGACTAAAGATCAGACTAAAACAGCATATATCTCTGTGGTCGTCGTAGTCGTAGTTATCGCACTGTTTTTGGCGCTAGTGGATCTGATTATGTCCGCTTTGATAACGGCTTAGGCAAGGATACAATATGGCAAATAAATGGTATGCGATACAAACTTACGCCGGCAGCGAGATGGCGGTAAAGCGTGCGATAGAAGCGCTAAAGCAAGACGAAGCACTTGAGGCTAAGATCGGCGAAGTGCTAGTGCCTACCGAAGATGTTATAGAGGTCAAAAATACAAAGCAAACCATTAAAGAGCGTAGCTTATATCCAGGATATTGCTTTGCAAATTTGGATCTGGATACCACTTTATGGCATAGAATTCAGATGCTGCCTAAGGTTAGTCGCTTTATCGGCGAGGCGAAAAAGCCATCTCCGCTACCGGAAAAGGATATCGAAATAATTCTAGAAAAGATTAATAATCGCGAGGCTCCTAAGCCCAAGATTAATTTCGATGAGGGCGAGACGGTTAGGATCGTCGACGGACCTTTTGCTAATTTCAACGGCATTGTAGAAGAGTATGATATGATCCACGGCAAGCTTCGCCTCAATGTTTCGATCTTCGGACGAAGCACGCCGATTGAAATTTCATACTCGCAAGTTGAAAAGATTATTTAAATTTTATAAGGAGTAAATTTATGGCTAAGAAAGTTGTTGGCGAAATCAAGCTGCAAATAGCGGCCGCAAAAGCAAATCCAAGCCCGCCGGTAGGTCCTGCGCTAGGTCAAAAGGGCGTTAATATTATGGAATTTTGCAAAGCGTTTAACGAGCGAACCAAAGATATGGCAGGCTTCAACATTCCTGTTATCATCACGGTTTATGCCGATAAAAGCTTTACTTTTATCACTAAACAACCGCCTGCGACGGATTTGATCAAAAAAGCGGCGAAGATAGATAAGGGTTCGGACAACCCTCTTAAAAAGAAGGTAGCGTCCCTAACTAAGGCTCAGGTTTTAGAGATCGTCGAGAAAAAGATCGCCGATCTGAATACCAAAGATAGAGAGCAGGCTGCTAGGATTATAGCGGGTTCGGCTCGTTCTATGGGTATTACGGTCACTGACTAGACCTTTTGACCGCTAAGGTTTAAAAAAGCGGTAGCACTTTAATTGCGGAGAAATATATGCCAAAAAATTCAAAAAGATTCAACGAACTTTTAAAAAAAGTTGACGTAAATAAAATTTATAGCGTAGACGAAGCGGTAAGTACGGTAAAAACTCTAGCTTCTGCTAAATTTGATGAGACGGTGGAGATCGCTCTTAAACTAAACGTAGATCCAAGACATGCCGATCAGATGGTGCGCGGCTCGGTCGTTTTACCTGCCGGTACGGGCAAGAGCGTTCGAGTAGCCGTGATTGCAAAGGACGCAAAAGCTAGCGAGGCTAGCGAAGCGGGTGCAGATATCGTGGGCGCCGATGATCTGATCGAAGAGATTCAAAAAGGAAATATAAATTTCGATGTTCTTATAGCTACTCCAAATTTAATGGGACTAGTCGGTAAGGTAGGTCGTATTCTTGGTCCAAAAGGCGTTATGCCGAACCCTAAAACCGGTACCGTTACTATGGATGTCGCTCAGGCCGTTAAAAACGCTAAGGGTGGACAGGTAAACTTCCGCGTCGATAAGCAGGGAAATATCCACGCAGGCCTTGGCAAGGCTAGCTTTAGCAAAGAGCAGCTTTTAGACAATCTTACGACGTTTATTAAAACCATAAATAAGCATAAGCCAGCGACTGCGAAGGGCAGATACGTAACTCATGCATCGCTTTCACTTACTATGAGCCCTGCAGTTACACTGGATAATCAAGAAATAATCGATTTAAAATAAAATTTTAAATTTTTATCTTAGATTGGAGATAGCTCAAGGTTTTTAACTTAATTGATCGAAATTTCAAAATTTCGATCGCTTGGCTTGAAATCACCGATCGGAAAGGAGACCTAATGACGAGAGACGAAAAATCAAAGATAGTAGCGGAGCTTGGCGAGGCTTTCAAAGCTAGCGAAGCTATAGTAATTTCCGATTTTAAAGGCCTTAGCGTTAAGCAGCTTGAAGATCTTAGAAATAGCGCGCGTGAAGCTGGCGTAAAGGTTCGGGTTATCAAAAATACCCTAGCCAATATCGCTTTAAAAAATGCCGAAAAAAACGGACTTAGCTTTAAAGATACCAATATCTTCTTATGGGGCGAGCAGCTTTCTGTATGTAAAGTAGCGGCTAAATTTGAAGAGAAAAACGAAATTTTTAAGCTTAAGACCGCTCATATCGATGGGGAAGTAGCCGGCATAGATAAGGTTAGAGCGCTTTCGAAGATGCCTTCGAGAGACGAGCTTATCGCGATGTTACTTCAAGTATGGAATGCGCCGATTCAAAATTTTACGATCGGCCTCAATGCGCTTAAGCAGAAAAAAGAAGCTAGCGCTTAATTAAAATTTAGGAGAATAAAATGGCAATTTCAAAAGAAGATGTTTTAGAGTATATCTCTAATCTTTCGGTGCTAGAGCTTAGCGAGTTAGTTAAAGAATTCGAAGAAAAATTCGGCGTAAGCGCAGCTCCGGTTATGGTAGCAGGCGGCGCGGGCGTAGGTGCTGCTGCAGGCGCTGCAGAAGAGAAAACAGAATTCGACGTAGTTTTGGTCGATGCGGGCGATAAGAAAATCAACGTAATTAAAGTCGTTCGCGCCTTAACGGGCCTTGGTTTAAAAGAAGCCAAAGACGCTACCGAGGCTACTCCGTCCGTTCTTAAAGAGGGACTTAACAAAGAAGATGCCGAGAAGGCTAAAAAAGAGCTTGAAGAAGCCGGCGCTAAAGTCGAACTCAAATAAATCGCGAAATTTTAAAATTTCGCATACAAATGTGTGCCGGTGCGTCGCATCGGCACTTCTTTCTTTAAAATACAACTACGAGGTAGTGGAATGTTAAACAGCCTATATTCAGGAAATCGTCTTAGAGTGGATTTTTCAAAGGTTCCCAAAGACATCGAAATTCCGAATTTATTACAACTACAAAAGAAAAGTTTTGATCATTTTTTAAATCTTGATAACTCGGGTGGAGAAAGCGGCATAGAGAAGGTTTTCAAAGCCATTTTTCCTATCCACGACGTACAGAATAGACTAAGTATTGAATACGTAAGCAGCGAAATTTCAAAGCCAAAGTATTCGATCAGAGAATGCATGGAAAGAGGGCTTACTTATTCGGTAAATTTAAAGATGAAGCTTCGTCTGCTCGTGCATGAGCGCGATGAAAAGACGGGCAAAAAAATCGGCGTAAAAGAGATCAAAGAGCAAGATATATTCATTCGCGACATTCCTCTAATGACCGATAGAATTTCATTTATCATTAACGGCGTAGAGCGTGTCGTCGTAAATCAGCTGCACAGAAGCCCGGGCGTAATCTTCAAAGAGGAAGAGAGCCCTACGGTTTTAAATAAACTCATCTACACCGCTCAAATAATACCTGATCGCGGCAGCTGGCTATACTTCGAATACGACGTAAAAGACGTACTATATGTGCGCATAAATAAAAGGCGCAAGGTTCCGATCACGATCCTATTTCGCGCACTAGGTTACAAAAAACAAGACATCATAAAATTATTTTATCCTATTAAGACGATCTATATCAAAAAAGGAAAATTCCTGACCGATTTCGATCCGAAAGAATACGCGGGCAGGCTCGATTACGACATTATAAACGAAAAGGGCGAAGTGCTTCATCAAGCAAGCAAACGCCTAACGGTCAAAAAAGCGGAGAAGCTAGCAGAGGACGGACTAAAGCTCATCGAATATCCGGCTGAAATTTTAGCCGAGCGCTACCTGGCGGGCGCCATCGTCGACAAAAACAGCGGCGAGGTGCTTTTTGATTCGCTAACTGCGCTAGATGAGGGCAAGCTAGCCAAGATCGCTAACACCGAGAAAAAATTTACGATTGCCAACGACCTAGCTAGTGGCGTAGATACTTCAATCATAAATTCCTTCATCCAAGACGCCGACGCGCTTAAGCTCTTGCAGCAAAGCGAGGGTATAGACGACGAGAACGATCTGGCTGCGATTAGAATTTACAAAGTAATGCGCCCCGGCGAGCCGGTGGTAAAAGAAGCGGCAAAGAGCTTCGTAAACGATCTGTTTTTTAACCCGGAGCGCTATGATCTGACCAAAGTCGGTCGTATGAAGATGAACCACAAGCTGGGTATCGAGGCGCCGGAGTACGTAACCGTGCTAACCAGCGAGGATATTATCAAGACGGCGAAATATCTAATTAGAGTTAAAAACGGCGACGGCTTCATCGATGATCGCGACAATCTCGGCAATCGCCGCATCCGTTCGATCGGCGAGCTTTTGGCAAACGAGATGCACCTTGGCTTTATCAAGGTTCAAAAGGCGATCAAGGATAAATTTACCGGCATTAGCGGAAATTTAGACGAGCTTATGCCGTATGATTTCGTAAACCCTAAAATCATCACCACTACGCTTATGGAATTTTTCACCGGTGGCCAGCTAAGCCAGTTTATGGATCAGACCAATCCGCTTAGCGAGGTCACGCATAAGCGCCGTCTATCTGCGCT
>NZ_CALEDC010000010.1 GCF_937949835.1 uncultured Campylobacter sp. | reverse complement strand
CTTACGATATGTTTTGCCAGATGGATGAGGGTGGAATTTTAGATCAAAATTTTAAGCAGGCCTTTTCAAATAGCGTCTACGAGCACGCTCTTCATATCGTAAATAATCTGGAGTATTCGCCGCATCTTACGTCAAATCACTATCTAAGCGACATCGTGGGGCTGCTGTTTGCGTGCGCGTATTTGAACGGCGATGGCGAGATAGACGCGTGGCTAGCGTTTGCCCTCCAAGAGATAATTAGCGAAATGAAAAAGGAATTTTACGAGGATGGCGGAAATTTCGAGAGTTCTACGAGCTATCACCGCCTAAGCGGCGAGCTGATGGCGTATGCTACGGCTATGATACTGGGTCTAAAAAGTGAAAAAATTTCATCGCTAAAAAATTACGATGTAAAGCTTTGGCGCAAAAAGCCGAAACTTTTGTCGCCGGAGGAGCAGGAATTTAAAATTTTAAACGGAGAAATAGCGCTGCCGCAGTGGTTTGTGGACAGGCTGTATAAAATCGGCAGATTTACCGTAGACATCACGAAACCAAACGGCGAAGTGCCGCAATTCGGCGATAACGATAGCGGCAGGTTTTTTAAATTTAGCCCAAACGGCGAGTTTTTGAGTAATGAACAAGCTGCGCGAAAATATCTAAATTTAAGCGGCTTTGAGGGCGGCGACGAGCCGTTTTGGGACGAAAATATTTTAAACCATTCCACGCTAATTAGCTGCATGGGCGGAATTTTTGACGATGAGATATTTAAAAACGATATGCGTTTTGAGGGGAGTTTTACGAGAGCTCTTGCGGGGCGCACGCTGCAAGCAGGCGATAAAACATACAAAAGCCAGGTCGCTTCGGGCGTGAAATTCGGAGAACTGCCGCACCGAAAAAGTATGGAATTTAAAATTGCGAGTTCGCAAGAGATCAAAAATATATTTTATCCGGACAGCGGAATTTTTATCTTTAAATCCAGCAAATTTTACCTCGCCGTCTGCGCTACGCCGCTTGGACAGAATGACCACGGCGGACACACGCACAACGATAAGCTAGGCTACGAGCTGTGGATAGACGGGCGCGACATAGCAAAGGATCCCGGCACCTATCTTTATACGCCGCTTCCAGATAGGAGAAATGAATTTAGAAGCATCAAAGCGCACAACGTGCCGATTGTGGAAGATCTGGAGCAAAATAGTTGGGGCAAGGGGGCGATAGGACTATTTGGGATGTTTGCGGAATGCAGGTGCGAAGTTGCAGATTTTGGAGAAAATTTTATAAGCCTCGCCGCAGAATACAAAGGCGTAAAAATTATTAGAAAATTTGAGATAAAAGAGGGCGGGCTGGAGATTATCGA
>NZ_CALEDC010000009.1 GCF_937949835.1 uncultured Campylobacter sp. | reverse complement strand
TGTAAATTTAGCGCCCACGGCAGGGCAAAATTTTGATTTTTAGCGGCGCGAGCCTACGTCCATAACCATTAAAATCAAAATTTAGCGCAGCATAGGTAGATGCGTCCGCGACTGCGAACTTGAGAGGTAAAAACGTAAGAGCGGAATGCAAGCGCTAAAGAGTGCGTCCTGCACTGCGGTCTTGCGAGATACAAACGCAAACTGTAAAATTTCACCGCGCGCGTGAATAGAAAACCAAACAAGCCACGCCGAAGCGTATTTGATTACCAGAGCGAGCCGTATCAAAACGCATTTCGCTGCCCAAGCGAGCATTAAATTTAAACTGCGCTTCGCCGGCGAGCTGCAAGCCAAACCTGTGCGCCAAATCCTGTCAATCTGCGCAATAAAATTTGACTTTCATCCAGCCAAAACTTCGCACGCAAAACCGCGATAAGCAAGATCAGATAAATTCCTTCTCCAAAGGCTGCATCGCGTTGCCGTCTGCGTCGAAAAGCACCCGCCCGCAAACCTCGCAAACCTCGTCTCTTGGCGACGGCTCGTCCGCATCCAGCTGCCACGCGGACATCTCGCCGCACTCGCAGTTTATGACGTAAAGGATCTGCCTTTTGCGGCGCTTGCCCCATGGCGCGATGTCCCAAAATAGCTCCTCGCGCTTGCCTAGCTTTTTAAAATCTTTCTCGGCGTCCTTGTGCGCGACGAGCAAATAATAAGCGTCGCTATGAAGATCCAAAGTAAAGAGCCTAAAATCGCTCTTCTTTAGCGCTTTTTGAAACTCGTTCATCAAAAATAAGCTCGCATCGCCGCGCTCGAAATCCTCTTTTTCCGCTTCTTTTTCGAGCCCTGCGTAAATTTTATCGCACTCTAGAGCCACGCCACTTTGCAGCGCATCAAGCCTAGAGCTGATAAATTTACCCACATCGCCCGTCTCGTCCTCGCCGGCCCAGTCAAGCATCCAAACAAGCCCTTTTCCGATAAGCGCATCCAAAAACTCGCCGTCATTCATCTCGCCTATCTTGTCAAAACCGCCTGTCTCGCCCGCCGTCAAATGCTTTAGGACGCAGCACTGATCTTTCGTCATTTTCGCTCCTTTTGATTAAATTTACCGCCTACGTGGGTCTGTTTAAATTTTACTCTCAAAAAGCTTTAAGCTTACTTTTCGCAACTCCTTGCGCTGCAAATTTAGCCCGCTGCGGCGGGTAAAATTTCGCTATAATTTTGCCAATTTAACAAAGGAGAAAAGGGTGAGCGTAGAATTTCGCGTCAAAAATAAAAAGTACCCGCTATTTATGGGCTATTCGGACGCCATGAGCGTAGGCAAGGCATTGGAGCTCCTGCCCGATCTATCGGTATTTGACATAGACGAGAGCGCCGAGGGCTTTGACGAAAGGGCGTTTTTAAAATCGCCTTTGAGCGAGCAGGAGTGCTTGATTTTGGGCGTGCGGGGCAAGAGCGGGCGCGGAATGGAGCTAAGATATGACGAGGAGCAGCAAAGCTACGCCGTGCGCGTAAATACGCCCGCGACGGTATTTGATTGGGTTTTGGCGATCTCATATCTGCAGGCGCTATCCAAGCAGCTGCAAAGCGAGATCACAGATGAAAACGGCGAAATTTACACCCACGATGGGATAGAACAATTCGACTACGAGCGCGATATAGCGGCGGGGCTACATTCGATAGATCAGCATTTAAGCGGCGATACGGAGGTAAATTTTTGCTACGGAGTAGAGAGGCCTTTTGCGATAAACCGCGCGATGATGGATGAAATTTTAGCCTCGTATAACCCCGCCGCCGAGTTTAGCAAGCGGCTAACCGAGGTGCAGTATCTCGACGCTTACAGCGCTCGCCAGAGGTTTTATCGAAATGGAGATGACGGCACGATAATGGGCTCATACGCGCTCACACAGGACCTGCCCACTATCCTGCCCTACAAACCGTTTGTGGAATGGCAAAACACGGGGATACTGGAAAATAACGACGTCGCGCGCTGGCAGATCGCGCTCATAGGCATAGAGGGCGACGAAAACGACGCAGGTAACTACCGCGCGATCGCCGAGCTGGAATACGACGAGTTTATCGCGCGCTTGCCGAAGCAAAACTACCGCTTCATCGATGCAAGCTATATTTTGGTGGATGGGCTAAGCGCCGAACAGCTAAAGGCGCTGGCAGGCTAAATTTTACTTGCGGTGAAATTCTACAGAATTTTATCGAGGATTGACGCCGCAAAATTTAAAGGGGCGGAATTCGCGGCAAACTTAGCGGTATGTAAAATTCTAAGGAGGCGGAATTTTATCGCGGCGGAATTTTTAAATTTATATCACGGTGAAATTCCGTCGTGATAAAATTTAGAAAGTCTAAATGAAAAAGACCTGCT
>NZ_CALEDC010000008.1 GCF_937949835.1 uncultured Campylobacter sp. | reverse complement strand
AAACCCATTCAAAGACGCTCAAAAGCCAAGCAAATTTTAAAGGAGAAATAATGATTTTAAAAGGCAAAAAGGGCCTCATCGTCGGCGTCGCTAACGCCAAATCTATCGCTTACGGCATCGCCGAAGCTTGTCACGAACAGGGTGCGCAGATGGCGTTTACCTATCTAAACGACGCGCTAAAAAAACGCGTAGAACCGATCGCGGAGGAGTTTGGAAGCAAATTCGTCTATGAGCTTGACGTAAACAACCCAGCTCACTTAGATGGGCTTGCGGATCGCATCAAAGCAGACCTTGGCGAGATAGATTTCGTCGTGCATGCCGTGGCCTATGCGCCGAAAGAAGCGCTAGAGGGCGAGTTCGTAAATACGACCAAAGAGGCCTTTGACATCGCGATGGGCACGAGCGTGTATTCGCTACTAAGCCTCACGCGCGCGGTGCTGCCGGTGCTAAAAGAGGGCGGCTCGGTGCTCACGCTAACCTACCTCGGAGGGCCGAAATTCGTGCCTCACTACAACGTCATGGGCGTCGCAAAAGCAGCGCTTGAAAGCTCCGTGCGCTACCTCGCTCACGATCTAGGCGCGCGCGGTATCCGCGTAAACGCGATCAGCGCTGGCCCGATCAAGACGCTTGCCGCAAGCGGAATAGGCGACTTTAGGATGATTTTACGCTACAACGAGATCAACGCGCCGCTAAAACGCAACGTCACGACGCAAGACGTCGGTAAAAGCGCGATGTATCTACTCAGCGACCTTGCTAGCGGCGTGACGGGCGAGGTACACTACGTAGACTGCGGCTACAACGTCATGGGTATGTGCGACGTGGCTACCGACGCTGAGGGTAAGACGATCCTCGCGTGGGACGCGGCCAAGGCCGAATAAGCGGCGTGCAAAAAGGGCAAAATTTGACGCGCACGGTATATATTACGAGGCTAGGCACAAAGCCATAGTAGAGGGCGGCGTAGAGGGTATCGCCGCCGTTTTGCGAGGTGATGACGAGGCCGAGAAAGCCTCGCTTCTGTTGTGTCTAGATTATTACCTTGATCCCTACTACGGCTGCACGCTGGCGCATGAGAGCGAAATTTTCGCCCTTTTGCAGGAGCTGCTTCTGAGCGAGCGCTCGCAAGCTATCAGAGACGATATTTTGCAGCTTCTGGGCGATTACTGCGGCGATTTTAGCGTGCTGCGAAGCAGGATTTGCGAGGCATCCGGCGAGCTTTTGCCGGGTATCAAGCGCTTGATCGAAGGATAAATTTAACGACCGGCGCGCTTTTGCACGGTAATTACGCCGCGGCGGGCGGTAGCGAAATTTGCCGCGCCTCCGCGCACGCCCCTTTTGCCGCGAAAATACGGCAGCGTAAAATTTTAAGGTTGGAAGCGGTTATGAGAACCTCGGATGAGCGAGGAGCTCTATTAGGCGCGTACCTAAAAACGGCATGGAGATAGAGGATTATTTCAGAGCCGTTTTTGAAAAAAGCGGTAAAAACCGCCAGGAAGGAGCTTGATGAAAAAGGATTATATCTGCGTATTCGACTGCGAGACGATTCCCGACGTAGCGGCGCTGGTGCGGGTGCTGGATGAGGACGCGATCGCGGATTGCTTTGAGCCTTTCGATAAAAAAAG
>NZ_CALEDC010000007.1 GCF_937949835.1 uncultured Campylobacter sp. | reverse complement strand
GCTTAAAGCCTGTGCGATATTTATCCCTGCGGTTTTCTTAATGAGATATATGGCTAGCCAAGAGGGTACACCTTTGGGAATGCCGTATCTTTTATTTGGTCTAAGCATAGCGCTATATTTTACTTATAAGCTATTTTACGAAAAAACCTACAAAGTCAAAACGCGAGAATTCGCGTTGCAATACAAAGCCCTCTATATAATGCCATACATCGAAAGTCTAGGATACAAATACAATAGATTAGGCGCCGTAACCCAAGAGCAAGACATCCTGCAAAGCGGGCTTTTTAATCAATATGCAAATTCTGGCGGAGATGATTTGATATACGGAAACATAGACGGTGTGGACTTCAGCTTTTGCGATATTTGGATGTCTAAAGAGACTATAGATGATAGTTTTTTCACTTTGACTTATGAAAAGAAGGAAATGGAGATATTTCAAGGTCTTTTTTTCGCAGCCGATTTTCATAAAAAGATTAGATCCGACATTTTTATTCTTCCAAGAAAAATAAAGCTACCGCACGGCGTCTTGGAAAGCGGTGCAAGATCTTGCAATATGGATAACGCGAAATTTAACAGATCTTTTGCGGTATATACAAAAGATGCGGTCGCCGCAGCGTATGTACTCACACCCGTGCTGATGGAGAAAATTTTATTTTTGAAAACGCTTGCGAAATCGGAGATCGCGCTTAGCTTCAGAAAAAGTAAAATTTATATAAAAATACCTCGCGGATACGATAGCTTTGAGCCCGATCTAAATAGACCGATACGCGGTGATAGGCTCGCGAGTAAGATACAAATCGATCTGGACGCGATGCTGCAAATCGTAAAAATTCTAAAGCTGAATGAAAAAATTTGGACGTCTTAGCTGGCGCAAGGCAGAGCGAGGCAATCGGCGAAATAAGACAGGGTAAGGCAAGACGAGTAGATGAAACGAGGCGGGGTGAAGCAAAACGACTAGATAAAACAAAGCGGGGCAGAATAGGCTGCTGGGACAAAGCACGCGAGCGCCGCAAAAGCGCGATAAAATTCCACGCGGGATTGCGAAATTTAGTTGCGGGATAGAATTTTGCGCGGGGTTTCGGCAATATCGTGAAATTTCGCGTAGAATTCGACGGCGTTTTACGTCGCGGCGAAGTCTTGTATAAAATTTCGGCGGAATTTTACGAAAAATTAAAATTTGCTTGCTATTGAGAGATTTTTTTGATATACTGCCGTTTCTTTTTGGCCCCGTAACTCAGTTGGTAGAGTGTCACCTTGACATGGTGGAAGTCGTTGGTTCGAGTCCAATCGGGACCACCATTTAAGCTACTTTTAAGTTATAATCACTTATTTTTACTTCCTGCTTAAGTTGTTTTCAAATTTTAATCCACTTCATTTTCGCGTTCGCGCACAGCACCTGTCTTAAATTTAGTTATTCCGACATCTTTCATTTTTATTTTAGATATAATTTTTCCAGAAATACTATGAGATCGATTAAGCGATCAATGAGATGAATTTTTGTCGGCAACCGATTAAATTTAGAAAGGAGTATCGGCGCTATATGGGACAGTATGTTATAAAAACATTAGATTACTGCACAGAAAAGGGACTGCAGCTACAATGGAAAAAGGACTTCGCGATCTCCGTCAATGCTCTCGAAAACGAAGTTACTATAAGGGCAAATAAAAGCGGACTCATATCTCTTGCCAGGCATTTGCTTACTTTAGCGCAAGATTCCGTGCCGAAACATTCGCATATACATCTGGATGAGTATAATTCGCTTGAGGAGGGCTCGGCGGAACTTATAAACCAAAAAGATACCGAGCGGCAAAGATAAATTTTTATACTAAAGGAAGGTGACAATGAGAGAAAAGCACATTGTAGAGTTATTATCCTCCGCAATCGAAGGAGACGGGATCATATCCGTAGTATTTAAATTTTTCCATATAGATTGGGGATACACGCTAGAGGAGCTCGATCTAATTATAAATTTTGGTATAAAAAATGGCGATCTTCTTATAGAAGATATGCATGATGAAAACAAGCACTACGACAAAATAGATTGGCGGCTAGATAATGTGTATCAAGAGATCGTTATGGTAGATATTTACAAATATATGCCATTGCTATTTTCCAAACATCCGACGGTACCGGATCCTTATAAGCAGTTCATTACGGAATGAAATTTGCGTATGACAGCACAGATAAAACTATAAAATTTAAAGGATCGGACGGTATGGCGCAAAACGTTATAAATAAAGCAGATCATAACGAAAAGGAGCAGCAAAATGTTAGATAGAATCGGCTCCTGTTGTATCGGCATGGTGACAACTATCTCAAAAAAGC
>NZ_CALEDC010000006.1 GCF_937949835.1 uncultured Campylobacter sp. | reverse complement strand
TATGTTTAAATTCTGTTGGAGCGCCTTATCTATGTAATTTTGAACCGGCTGGCTATTTATTGCCGGCGGACGATTGTTTTTTAGATTTTTTCTCTTTGATCTGTTCTTCGCCATATATCTTCTCTAGCTCTTTTATTCGCTTTTTGTATATTTTTCTTGACAGGTCGCCTGCCCTATAGATCATATCGCTTTCAAGCGGGAAGGTGGTAAAAGCATTTCTAAATCCTGAAGCAATATATCTTAATGTCTCGCCCATCTTTCATCCTTTCTTGAAATTTTATTTTAGAAAGTAATTTTACCAAAAAATCCTTAACCTTCAATCGTTTTTGTAAATTATTCCTATTTTATTCCGCTATCGCTAAACGTCAGCCCTTTTTGAATTTCTAGCTTGATCTTGCCGCAGACCTTTCCTAGGATTTCGTATTCGTAGCCCTCTTTGTGCGGGTATAGATCGCCGTATTTGGAGTTTAGGCTGATAAGTTTTATAGCGCCTTTTGGCAGGAACTCGACCCTTTTTACGTAAACTACGTCGCCCACGCGCACGACATAAATTCCGCCGATCTTAATAAAATCGCCCCTAAAATTTACCATATCCACAATCGCCAAATCCCCCTCGTCATATTCGGGCTGCATGCTATCGCCTACGACCTCAAAAAGTTTTAAATTTTTTGGATCGAGCCCTTTAATAAAAGACCTATCCACGGCGATTTTAGTTTCTTTATTAAACAGATCCAAATCATACGCTCCCTCGCTGCCCGCGCCGATAAGCATCTCCGATTTAGAGAGAAACACTCCGTTTTTAAGGCCATACTCGGCGGGGATCAGATGGGCGTATTTTTCAAAATTATTTTTCAGCTCTTTTTTGACGATCTGCCTCTTCGACGTCTCCTCGTCATCGAATAAATCTATTACGTTTTTTCCCAATATTTCCGCTATTAGCGGCAACTTTTCAAGCTCAGGCTTTGACGATTTTTTCTCTTTGCCGTTTTTGCCGATTTCGCCCGGCTGCGTTTCATAGTGCGCCACAAGCCCTTGCGTTATACCTAGCTTCTCGGCAAACTGCACCTGTGTTAGCCCCGCTTCCTGTCTGAAAGCTCTAATCTTTTGATGAATATCCATTAAAAATCCTTCTATTGAATTTTAGCAATTTTAAAATTACTAAAGATAATATCATTAAGCAGATTTTTATATTATCGATGATAATATACTGCTTATGGAACAGAACAAAATTACTCAAGAACAAATAGCAAAAAAGCTCGGCGTCACGCAGGGAGCGGTTTCGCTATGGTTTTTACAAATCAATACGCCAAAAGTCAAACACGCAAATGCGATGCAAAAGCATTGGGGCTTTCCTACTCAAATATGGGGCAACCCAAAGCTTTTTAGCGCTTTTATGCAGAAGAATAGCCAAAAATTCGGCTCTCTGAAAATATTACGAAAGGCTAAGAATGGTAGCGCCGAAGTATGACAATAGCAAGGCTTTTAAGCTTTCTAACCAAAACATCGCCGCTATCGTCAAAATCCAAAACAAAAAAGGGTTTAAAAACGATAGCGAGGTGGTGAGGTTTTGTATTGATTTTATGGCGGTTTTGATTGAGCGCGGGTTAGAGACGCAGGCGCTCGCAAAGCTCGTAGAAAGCGTAGCGAACGAAAAATGACCGCAGACCTTGCTTTTGCCATTGGCGGAATAATCGCGCTTTGCGTGGGGATTTGGAGCGCTAG
>NZ_CALEDC010000005.1 GCF_937949835.1 uncultured Campylobacter sp. | reverse complement strand
ATCGGTCTGTCAAATCCAACGCTCGTATCTTTTAAATTTATTTTTAGATATTTCTTTGGATCGGTTTTTTTAGCCTTTAACTCTTTCATCAGTATCTGCTCGGTCGTTTTTCCCTCTTGATAATATTTTTCTAATACTTCAAAACAATTCGATAAGTTTATATTTTCTAGTTCATAGTATGCAACCTCGTATCTACTATGCCAAAAACTACCGTAGGTTTTAAATTTGTAATCGTCAATCATCCAATCTAGTTTTATATCATAATCTAAATACGCTCCTGCTACTCTTTTATACAACTCCTCTTTGGGTAAAATTCTATCCTCTTTTAGGCAGTATCCTTGCTTGTATTTGTTGTAGTCGGAAGTAGTAACTATCGCGAAGCCTCGTGAAGTGGAGTAATCGGGGATTATACGGATAAATGCGGCGCAGAGTATTATTATAAGAAGCAGCGTACCAGCTAGGGCTTTAAATTTAAAGGATTTATAAAATTTCATATCAGTCCTTTTCTATCCATCCATTCGTTAGAGGCTAATTCTTTCGGACCAGGAGGAGTTTTCTTTCCCCACAAATAATAACTCAATATATCGGCTCCGTAATTACCCTCTAAGTCTAATCTTAGATCAGTTTCTTTTTTGCTCATCTCTTATCCTTTTTCGGTTACATTCGTTAAGATAAAGCTTCAACTAACTTTATCCGCCGTGAATCCACATATCCAGTTCCTGTTCCGCCGGAGCTTTGATATCAAAATTTATATTTCCGCAATTATCGTATGAGAATTTACGTCGCAGATTTTTCATATGGGTATAAGCCAAGACTTCGTTAAGGCTTTCTAAGTTCTCATATCCGTTTTTTATTCGTATTAAATTTTCTTTGCTTTTGATTTTTGTTAAATCTTCTTTATTGTTAAGCTCGATATACCAACTTATATAACCAGGTCTAGCATAATTCACAAAAAATTTATTCTCTTTTATTAAAAATGATTTTTCTAAAAACATTTTTCCGTTATGAAATGGATTTTTCTCTTCCGATAAGATAATAGGCTGTCTAAAGCCCAAAATTTCATCCTTATATACAAAATATTTTGATAGATCGGAGATATCTATTTGCGTCTTGTCTTTTATCTCATAATCAAAACTCTTTCTGTCGGTATTTTCAACTAAAAAATCAAACCAGTTTTCTTCATTAAAATCGCCGATTAGATAGAGCTTGGAGACGCTCGCCGTATAAAAACTATGACCGAAATTTTTTATATCATGCTCATCGATAATGGTATTTCGCAGAACCTCATAGTCGTGATATCTTTTAAAATAATTTATAGCGGCATTTTGAAGCAATTCTTCGTTGCTTAAAGCTCTATTCTCTTTTAGACAATACCCCTTTTGATATTTGTAATAGCTAAAAATAGTAACTACGCAGGAGCCTTGCGAAGTGGAGTAATCGGGCACGATGCGGACAAATAGGGCGCAGAAAAGTAGCACTGCGGCTAGGATTTTAAATTTAAGTTTGCGAAATTTCATAACGATCCTTTAAATGACGCCAGCGAAGCAAACGTATACCTCGCCGCCCGTTAAATTTATACCTTTGCTTCGCGTTCATCGTCCTGAGCTTTTTAAATTTGAGATAAATTTTTAGCGATGCTAAAAGTTTATCTACCCGCGCCAAAACCCCTTTGCATCGCTAAATTTCATATCTAACGCTAGCCAATTTTAAATCGCCGCAACATTTAAATTTTTGGTTCTCGCGACGCTTAAATTTTCCCAGGCACGGCGCGTAAAATTCAGCGGCGCGGCATCTGAAATTTTAGATAAATTCTAAAGCCGCGCCTTAGTTTTACGCCCGCAAAATTTAATCGCACCGTAAAAAGTCGGTCTACGCGTAAAATTCAGCGGCGTGGCGAAAGGGGGTCCGTCTCATAAAGCGGTGCCGCATAAAATTTAGCCGCACCGCAAAAGCTACTCCGCCGCGCAAAATTTAATCGCGCCGCGCCAAAGCTCGTTATTTCTTCGGTTTGCTTAACTCATAGCCGAAGTGGATCTTTTTGCTCTCGCCCGGCTTCAGCTCAAAGTCCCAGCTAAGTAGTCCGTCCTTGCCGAGGCTGCTCTGCTCGGGCGAGTTTTTCAGCGCGACCTTTACGTCCTCATGCGTCGAAACGGGCGCTCGCTCTTGTAAAACCACGTTCCAAGCGCGCTTGGAGCCGTTTTTGATCTCGTAGTCCCAAGCCATGGAATTTTTGCTTTCGCCGCCGAAAAAGGAATTTTTCGTGAAGTTGTTCGCCTGCTCTTTTTTGACTTCGATCAGGCTGTTTTTACCCAGATATGCCGTAGCCTCCGCGTTTGCGGCAAAGCCTAGATGCACGAGCCCGATCTGCACGCCGTCGAGCTTTATTAGCGTTTCGCCCTCCTCTATGTTTCTTTCGGGGTTAAATTTAGCTCGCACGTAGGCCGCCTCGCTGCCGTAGCCGTCGATGAGCAGATCAAATTTAGCATCCAGACTCTGTTTGTCGAAGCTAAACTCGCCCGCCTCGCCCGCTTTGAGGCTTACGCCGCTGATTTTCCACACCTTTGAGAGCGAGCTTTCGATATTCGCGCCCGTCCTTGCATACGACGATCGCGCCTCCATCGCAGGCGCGACCCTATCCATAGTCGCCTCTTCTAGCATCACATCCTTTTTATAAGCCGCCGCAGGCGCTGGTCTTGCAGGCTCGCCCTCGTACCACGGGTAAAACGGCTGCGGCGCGGTTTGCGAGGAGTATTCGTAAGGATACAGCGCGATCGTTAAATTTGCTAGCTCCGCGTTTAGCGGATTTTGCACCGAGAGTTTTTGCGCGACCTCGATTTTGCCGCTTGCAAGATCTGCCGAGAGCTCGTTGTGCGTGTAGGCGCTCACGTCAACGGGGTAGCTTATTTTTACAAAGCTCGGATCGCAGCCAAAGTTCGCGTTTAAGCGGCGCTCGTTTTTGATCGCGTATTTTGAAATTTTCTCTTTGAGCTTTCCGATTTGCTCGTCCGTCTTTGAAATTTCGCCCGCTACAAGCAGGACTTCGTCGTAAATTTTTTGCGAATCCGCTTTTAAACTCGCCAAGCTTCTATCTTTTAAGCTCGCAAAGTCACTTAAAAAGCGCTGCTGCGCCTTAAGCGCGACCAGGCGGTCGTTTAGCTCGCGCAGGCTCTTTTCGTCCGCCTCTTTTTTGGCGAATTCCGCGTTTTTCACGGGCTCGATCTCTCCCAAAGATAATTCGCGCACCTCGCAAGAGCCCGCGATCTCGATGCTGCGGATATCCAAGTACTCCGGCACGTTCACGCTGAAGTTTGATTTTTGCGCGCCGAAGTTTTGGTACAAGAAGGCGGAGTTCGCGTAGATCTCAAGGCTATTTTCCTGCGCGCTTAAATTTACGGCAAGCGCCGCAGCTGCGCTTAAAAGCACTATTTTTTTCATTTTCGCTCCTTAAAAATTTTACGTAATTGTAACGATAAATTTTGATTTTTATGCTTAAAATTTAGAGAGAATTTTAAAATTCCGGCCCCGCCGCCCGCTTTGAAATTTTAAAATTCCGCCGCCGTAAAATCCCCGCCGCGGACGTTAAAATTTTATCGCCGCTAGCGCCCATTAAGTCCTCTCACTCGCGCAGCCTAAGCGATAAAATTTTAAAATTTCGAAGCTTCTATTTTAAGGACGAGCCGTACCCCTTCGCGAAGTAAAACCGATAAATTTTAAAATTTTGCGTAGCAAAATTTCTGAAACTTTAGGCGAGCGAAGCAATGCGAAGGAAGCGCGGGGCGCTTCCTAGTCTTCGCGAGAAATAGTGAAGCTCCCCGTCGCAAGGACGAG
>NZ_CALEDC010000004.1 GCF_937949835.1 uncultured Campylobacter sp. | reverse complement strand
CCGCAGGGTCTCAACGCCGAGGCTTCGGCGATACAAAATCCTGGCGATGAGGTGCGAAGCCCGGGCGATAAAATTTCGCTCGCTCATGCTAAGCTACAGAACCTGGATGCTGAAACTTCGGCAATGCAAATTTTGGATCTTGAGCCGCAAAGTCTGGACGATAAAATTTTACCTGCGTACGTCGAGCTGCAGAGCTTGGATGCCGAAATTTCGGCGCAAAATTCCGAGTCGCGAAGTGGAGAGGATCGCAAGAATTCTACGGCGCAAAGCCTCTCATGCGAAAATTCTACGTCGCAAAGCTCTGCAGGCGAAAATCCTGTGCCGGGTAGTGGCTCATATCGCTTGCGCGAGGATCTGCGCGCAAAAATTTCAAAGAATTCGCGCTTCGTCAGGCCCGTTTTGCGCGATAAGTTTTTTTACAAGGCGGCGAAGTTCATCAGCGCGGCGATGGACATTAGCGATGGGCTCGCGCAGGATTTGCCCCGCCTGCTGGAGGCTAGCGGCGTGGGTGCGCGCTGGATCGCCCGCCCTAACGAGGCTGCGTTGCAAAGCGGCGAGGAGTACGAGATTTTGTTCAGCTTCGCGCCGAAGTTTTTGCCTAAAATCTACGCGATTGCCGCTAAAGCGGGCGTTTCGATCAATATCATCGCCGAGGTTTGCCCGCGCACGCCGCAAAGCTCGATGGAATTTCGCGGCAGCTCGCACCACTTCGCGCCTTGAAATTTTGCCGCGACCGCTTTAAATTTTAAGGCGAAAGGTTTGAATTTCAGTTCGAAACGACGCGCCGGGCGAATAAATTTCATTTAGCGAGCGGGGCTGCGGTGATTTGAAATCGGACGCTTTTGGGTCATGACCGCGCCCCGCCGAACTAGGTAAATTTCATATCCAAAATGTTCGGCGCCTCAAGCCTTACGTTTAAATTTAATCCACAACCGCAAGCCGAATTTTAATCTGTCCAATTTAAATATCAGCGCAGACTGCGTGCATCGCGGCTCCGTCGTTTGCCACGGCGTAGAGGCGCCCGCCGCTAGCGAGCATGATCTGATCCGAGCCGAATTGAAACTCGCCGAATTCCACCTCTTTTAAGATCGAGCCGTCGTCCGCGCTAATCAAAACCGGCTTGCCGCGGCGATCTGCGAGTAAAATTTTATCCTCGCACCACGCGAAATGCTCGGTGCCGCCGGTGTCAAATTTGAAGATCATCTCACCGCTTGCCGCGCTCACGGCGTATAGGTGCCCGCCCTTGCCCGCGGTGCCGAAATACAGCGTCTCGAGACCCCGCCGCTTACCTTGCGCATCAAAATGCGACGTCGCTGCGCCGCGCAGGCAAACCGGCGTATATAGATACGCGCCGAGCTTCAGCCGCCAAAGCGTTTTGCCTTTTGCGACCGCTTTTTTGCGCGTTTGCTTGCCGCCGTTTGAAATTTTATCTTTCGCTTCGCTTGTTTCATTGCGCGGATCGCTTTTGCTCGCTTTACAAACAGCCGCCGCATCATCATTTTTGGAGGAATTTTTTAAATTCTCGCCCACCGTGCCGCTAGAATTTGGCGTGCCGCCTAAATCAGCCGCCGCGCCGCTTAAATTTGATCCGTCCTGCGAAGCTATGCACTCCATCATAAAGGGCGAACTCATCCGCACGGCAAAGCCCTCAAACTCGTAGGTTCGCGCGTCGTTGTAGATCTGCTTCACGGGCGCAGGAGCGTCGCCAAGCTCGCTCATTTCGCCATCTTGTATTTTGATGAGCTTTGCGGGCGAATCGACGAAGCCCTCGTAATATCTCGTATTTAGCACGAAGTGGCCGTCCTGCGGGTAACAAAGCGCGGAGGCGGCGAAGAAAATTTCGCGCTGCTCGTAGGCGAGCACCGATCTTTTGTGCTCGCTAAAATCGCGTGAAAACGTATCTAGTAGCACGTAGCTGGGCGTTAGCTTCGAGAGGGTGTTTTGCTCGCTAGG
Source organism: uncultured Campylobacter sp. (assembly GCF_937949835.1). Taxonomy (GTDB): domain Bacteria; phylum Campylobacterota; class Campylobacteria; order Campylobacterales; family Campylobacteraceae; genus Campylobacter_B. The sequence continues at coordinate 924 of NZ_CALEDC010000004.1, read as the reverse complement.
GGCCGCAAAGGCGAAATGGACGAAGGCTATCCGCTCGTCCATCTCGTAAATGCCCGTCACGCCGTGTCCGCGAAACTCCACGCCCTGCATCGCAAGAGGATATGATTTTAGCATTTGCGGCTCCTTAAAATTTGAAGCGATTATAGCTTAAATTTGGGCGCGAATTTAAAATTTTGTATGCACGTTGAAATTTTACGGCGCGCACGTTAAATCATACGATGCACACGCTAAAATTTTACGGTGCGCGGCATGGAATTTCAAATTTTGCGGAGCCGAAGATTTGAAATTTCGCCTCTTCACGTAGCCTACACGCAAGCTCGCTATCATACCGTTACAAAATTTACAAAGGAGCCGTATGAGGGAGATCGTAAAAAAATTTGTCGCAGGCGACGCGGATATTATATTTGCTAGACTTTCCGTTATCATCGTGCTTGCCGTGATGGGCAACTACAAGTGGTTTGAGTTTGAGGTGGAGGCTTTAAAGCCGCTCTTTTCGCAGACGTGGCTTTCGTTTTTGCCGTCAGCGCTCGGGGACGCCGGCGCGAGCTATTTTTTGGGCGTGGTGGAGACCGTGGGCTATCTCTCGCTCATCGCGGGCTTTTTCAAGCCGAAGGCGGGCATCGTGGGCGATCTCATCGTGATCGTCATGGCGCTGAGCACGCTCAGCCTACTGCCGCAGCTAGGTAAGATCGACGGCTTTATCTTTAAAGACCTTTTCTTGCTAGGCCTTGGCTTGGTGCTGCTAAAATACGACCTGGCGCGCCTTTGCCGCGGAGAAAAAAGCTGCGATTGAGCCGTCAAAACATACTGGCGTCGGTTCCGACGCAACACTAAATGATCGCGCACGGCGAGCTTGAGGCTTTTGATTTAAAGCCTGCTTTGCCGGCGGGTGCGTGCTTGAGCCTGCTTGCATAGCACCCTTTA
>NZ_CALEDC010000003.1 GCF_937949835.1 uncultured Campylobacter sp. | reverse complement strand
ACCCTTTTTAAATACATTTAAAAGAAAAATTTATATATAATCCTAAGATAAAAAATTAATGATTATACTTAAGGAGCAAACGTGCAAATTCCTATTCGCTACGGCAAAGATGATATCATCGACCTAAGCGTTCCGGAAAAAAATTTACTGGGAGTTTTTAACCCCAACCCCGTGGCTAAATTCGACGAAACGGCACTCATCGCAAAGGCTCTGGCAAATCCGATAAATCAAAAAAGCTTTGATGAGTTGATCGCTGGCGATGAGATGCGCGCCGTGCATCTAAAACCATACCACGACATCCAAAAGGCCGTGGACGACGCGCTCGCGCAAAAGGGCGCGGACGCCAAAATCATCATCCTGCCGTTTGGCTCGATGACGGTGCCTAAGGTTTAAGCTTGGCGAAATTTCTTTACTACGACGCAAGTGCGGGCATCAGCGGCGATATGAATTTAGGCGCGTTGGTGGATTTGGGCGCGGATTTTAGCCATCTTTGCGCCCAGCTTGCTAAGCTAAATTTAGCTAGCGAGTTTTACCTACGCAAGCGCAAAGTGCTAAAATGCGGTATCTCCGCAACCAAAATAGACGTCGTCTGCGCGGCAAATCTGGGTCAGCTTCCGCTTGGCCTCTCGGGCGCTAAATTTAGCCCGCGTCAAAATTTAAACGGCAAAATTCACGGCGCCGAATTTAGAGCGGATAAGCCCGCCCAAAACCGCCCGCATCCGCGAAATTTCGCGCAAATTTTAGAGCTTATCGAGAGCTCTAGCCTAAGCGCTTTCGTAAAAAAAACGGCAAGCGAAATTTTTAGCGTTATCGCGCGAGCCGAGGCCAAAGTCCACGGCACTAGCGTAGAGCAAGTACATTTTCACGAAGTGGGCGCCGCGGACAGCATCGCGGACGTAGTGGGCGCGGCTATTTGCTTGGAGGCCTTGGGCGCGCCGCAAATTTTTACTTCGCCTATCGAGCTTGGCGGCGGTTTTGCGCACTGCGCTCACGGCAGGCTGACCGTACCGGCGCCTGCGGTTTGCGAAATTTTAAAAGGCGCGCAAGTAAGCCTAGGGCGAGCGAATTTCGAGATGACTACGCCCACAGGAGCGGCGATTTTAAAGGCCTGCGCACTAAATTTAAGGGAGCAAGACCGCCGCGAGTCGCCGCGAAATTTTAAAATTTTAAGCACGGGCTACGGCGCTGGCGATAAAGACGTCGCAGATTTTGCCAACGCGCTTCGCGTGATACTTTGCGAAACGAGCGAGGATTTAGGCTTGAGAGATGAGCCAAATTTGAGCGTGCAGATCGGCTATGGCGAGCTTTGCGAGCGGATTTTAATCTCCACTAATATCGACGACATGGACGCCGAGAGCTTTGCCTTTGCGTGCGATATTTTGCGAGATAGCGGCGCGCTGGCTTTGAGCTAAACGCGCTGTGCCGCAAGCAGGACGCCGCGCGGATAAAGGGGCTAATTTTCGCGCATACGACGGCGATCGGAGTTAGAGAGTGCGCCGTGAGGAAAACGGAGCTTGCGCGCGAGTTTTGCGAGGTAGAGACTAAATACGGCAAAATAAGGCTTAAAATTTCGCGTGGCCGAGTTTGCGATTTTAACGCCGAACAAAATTTAACGGACGAAAATTTAGCCCGAAATTACCCCGAAATTTTAAAAATCAAGCCCGAATTCGAGGACTGCAAAAAAGCCGCGCAGAGATTTCAAACGACGATCCGCGAGGTTAGAAACGAGACTTTAAAAAAATATGACGAAACTAGAAATTCTAAAAAATGATATAAAAAAGCTGGAAAATTTAGCCGTAGCGTTTAGCGGCGGCGTGGATAGCTCGCTACTGTTGCGCGTTGCTGCCGATACGCTAGGCCGGCGCGCGGTAGCTATCACGCTAAAATCGCCCTATATGTCGGGGCGCGAGATAAAAGAGGCGATGGAATTTACCCGTACTTACGGCATCAGGCATGAAATTTTAGAGCTAGAAGCACCCGAAGCGGTAAAAAATAATCCGCAAGATCGCTGCTACGTCTGTAAAAAGGCGGTTTTTACGCGGCTAATCGAGCTGGCAAAGCATCTAGGCTTTACAAACGTCGCCGACGGTACGAACTTAGACGACCTTGGCGAATACCGCCCGGGGCTTAAAGCAAAAGACGAGCTTGGCGTGCTTTCGCCGCTTAAAGGCCTCAAAAAATCAGAGATTAGAGAGCTTAGCCGCGAGCTTGGACTGCCGACCGCGGATAAGCCCAGCTACGCGTGCCTTCTGACGCGTTTACCGCACGATAGGGAGTTTTCCGCGGAGGAAATTTCGCTCGTGGAGCGAGCCGAAAATCTGCTAATCTCGCACGGATTTTTAAACATTCGCGCGCGATTTGACGGCAAAGCCTTTAAGCTGCAAATGGGTGCGAGCGAGACTAGGCGCTTTTGCGCGGGAGATTTTAGCGCCGTCGTACGCGAGATCGCCGCGCTTGGCGAGTATGATATTTTGCTTGATTTAAAGGGGCTTCGCGGGGAGATTTTAAATGACGAAAGATGAGGCTTTAAATTTCATCCGTACCGTAAAATCGGGCGAAAAAAGCGAACGCGAAGCGATAGAGTTTTTACGGGATTTTCCTTTTAGCGACGTGGGCTGCGCCAAAATCGACACTCAGCGCGCCCTGCGAAACGGCGCGGGCGAGGTGATCTACGGCGAGGGCAAGACGGATGATGAAATTTTACGCATCGCTGGTGCGATCGGCGCAAGGCGGCAAAATATCCTGATCACGCGCACGAACGAGCGGGTTTTTAAACGGGTGCGCGAGGTGCTGCCGCAGGCGGAGTTTAACGCTCGCGGCCGCGTGATCAGCGTCAAATTTAAAGAGCCCGCGCTCACGCAAAGCTACATCGCGATAGTCTCTGCCGGCACCGCCGACGGCGCGGTAGTGGAGGAGGCGTACGAGACGGCGAGATTTCTAGGCAACGACGCGCGCAAATTTAGCGACGCAGGCGTGGCCGGACTGCACAGACTGATCGCAAATTTAGAGCAGATACGCGGCGCAAAGGTCGTAATCGCGGTCGCCGGCATGGAGGGCGCGCTGGCTAGCGTGCTAGCAGGGCTTGTTAGCGTGCCGGTGATCGCGGTGCCCACCAGCGTGGGATACGGCGCGAGTTTCGGCGGGCTAGCGGCGCTACTAGCGATGCTAAACAGCTGCGCAAACGGCGTTAGCGTCGTAAATATCGATAACGGCTTTGGCGCTGCGTATAATGCAAGTCTGATAAATCATTTGTAAAATTACGCCCGCACTCAGACAAATAAACGGAATAAATTTGAGTGCGAGAGCCTATCGATCACAGAAGCAAACCGCAACAGCTACCAAGCCGTAATAGTGCAGTGGCACGATAGTAAAGACGGTAAAGATAAACAAGCTAAGATCGGCGGCGGAGAGCAAACCTATAAGCTAAATATCCCCGAGCCAAAATCAGACAATGAAGCCTTTAAAAAGGGCGAAGCCAAGCTAAACGAACTACGACGCGGCGGAATAAACGGCTCGCTTACCGCCACTGGTAGAGAACTAAGGGCCGGCATAAAACTAAAAATAACCGGCGTAACCAGACTTGAAAATGTAAAATTTAGTATTAAAAGCGTATCGCACAATCTAAACACTATAAGCTATATGATTTATCTGGAGTTTGAGGGGTAGGATTATATCTGATTATAAAAATACTCTTTTTTGCCTTTTCGGTAATACCCATCTATAATGTCTGTAAGTTCAAATTCAAAGTAATCAAATACTTTTTTAAATTCTATTAATTTTTCTTCGGACACTGTCAGGAAAGGCTTTTCTGTTTCTAATTCTATAAAGCTTTGCTTAAAAAGTTTTATGCCGTAGCCTTTATTTTTATAAGGGGGCATAACAGATAAGTGGCATAATTTTTTTTCGTTATATTTTAGTATAGCAAGACCCCTGAGATTATTATCATCACAGGAAGTTATAATTTTTTTTGTCCCGTCTTTTAATGACGGCAGTACATTTGTAAAATACCAAATATCAAAACTTGGATAGTATTTTTTTGCATCTTTGATATAGTTATATAATGTATATTTATTCTGTATCTCTGCCTTTATCAGCTGGGTATGATGCAGTGTTAGGTCGATTGTATTGTCAAAAGGTAACATTAAAAAACCGTTTTAATAAGCAGCAAATAGCATTGTAAATAGCATTAGATATTATGGCCACAAATATTACGAATGATAAGAATTTATATTTTTCGAATTTTGAGCTTTTATGATGAAGGCTTTTTAAGAAAAGCTGATAATTGTCTATCGTACCGTCGCCTAATATTTTATCTTTAAATTGATAGACCGTCATTTTTTGATTTGCATCACTTCCTATATATTGATTCCATAGATTATCTTCTAAAACCCTAAAGCTTTTTATAGGTCTGCTTTTTTCAATCAATTCAGTTGTAGAGTCAAGTATAACGAAAGTATTAATTTCTTTAAATTTTATCCTTTTGTCTGATTGTTTAGTAAATTGCCTATCTAAATTTATTGAAATTCCAATTGTTTTTATCATTTTTATAAACGGATTGACTTTTGTATCTGAAAGAACAGTATCTGTTATCTTATCTCTAATATTCTTAATCCTAAATCTAAAATAGCTGTTTTTCTGTTTTTCTTCTACACTCATTGTTATACTAGAATCGCTATTTATAGTGGTCTTACAAAGTTTTATATCTCCAAGCTTATATTCTCTTAGTCTAAAATTTAATTTATTTTTATCCAAATGAGTCTCTTCGTTAAAAATCATATTTAATGTCTTACCATCACGAAGCTTATCTTTTATGTCTATAAATTCATCCTTAAGTATGTCAAATGGAAACATGATCTCTATATTAAAATTTCTATCAAGATTATTATACTCTTTTCTAGAAATCAATATACCTATTTCTATATACGAATACTCTCTATCGTTTGGCAAAAATATATTTAAATGTAGTACTGCTTCTATTTTATCGGCGATATCTGAATCTAAATTTATAAATATAGCTTGTGTGCAATATGGGTTTATTTTCATCTTTACATTCCTAAATATACATAAACGATTGTGGTGCCACAAAATTTGGGTATTGCAAATAAGGACAAATTGCCTCTTTATATTTATTTGCGGATTTAATCTTAATGGCAAAACCGGTACTCTTGCCATTAAAGTATTTTAGATATCTTTCTTTATCTATACCGGCATCCATGCTTGTTTTACTCCATAGTTCTTCTGGGCTTGCCTCCAAAATATTATCAACTATAAATTCTCCTATAATTTTTCCAACTGGCTTTGTGGCATATACTTTAATCTTATTAACGTTTTTTTTAAATTTTACCTTTCTAAACTCAAATTTTTTCGTACCATCAAAAATAGCCTCAGCGAATTCCGGCTTAATGGATAATAATGCTGTCATTTACTAAACCTTCTTTTAAAATTGCAAAAAAAGCCTCATCTGTAAGCTTCGCAAAACCCCAGTAGGCTTCTTCGTAACCTATAATTTCTCTAATCTTCTTTAAAATAACACGTCTTTTAAATGATATATTGTATGCCATTTTTATTATTTTTGTGTAACTTTTTTTGATAAATATATTCTCTAATTCATCATCAGTAAATATATTATGAGGCTTGCAGTATTTGATGAAATCATCCAAGTCACTAAAACTGGATAAATCTTTATATTCTTCTACAACGCACAAAGAGGTCACGACCGATGAGTAGTTCGCGCTTTGGGCATTTTCATCTTTTGTTCTATAAATGAGTAAGCAGTCACCTCTCTTGAGTTGCTCGACGCCTTTCATTTTCGCTATATACACCTTATGAATACTATTTGATTCAGACATGTCTTTTAGTATATCATAGCTTTCTGTGTTTAGCATAGAGTCCGAGAACATACCAGTATGATATTTCGGGTATATACTTAAAAGATATTTGTCGCTTGTCGCATTAATAGCCGGATAGTCCAGCAGTATATCATTTTTTAGCGCCTGCACATGAGTCGGTATATTTTTTGTTAATACTAGCTCATTGATTTTTTTGCCATGCTGGACAAACCCATATCTTTTTAATAGTTTTATTAAAGGTGCTTGTTTTTCAAAAGACGTTACATAGATATTATAAATGTTGTTTGCTACGGCAAAATCAAAAATCTTCTTTATAATGCGCTCTCCAAGCTTTGTCCCATGCGCATCTATCTTAAGAGTTCCTATCTTTAGCCATGTCACATTTGTGTCAAGTGTCGGATTTATATCCGTATTATCTATTGGGCTTTCTATTTTTAAGTACAAAAAGGCTACTATCTTGGTATCATCAAATAGTATATATGCTTTTTCACCGGCGTTTGCTTTTTTCGCTATCCATGTATCAAAACCTTTATAGTCTTGCCTTAAAGAGTCGAAAAAGGAATCAGATGTGTTAATTTCACGTATATATTTCTCTTGGATATTTGACATTTTAACACCTCTTGAAATTTTCCAAGCAATTGTATCAAAGATTATCTAATTTTATTCTTTTAAAGCCATCGTCGCAATATCGGCAAGGATCTTTAAAGGTATTTTTTGAATTTAAAACGATAATAAAAAGATTAAAAAAATTTACGTTTCAAATCAAAGTGAAAAATGTGATGTTTTAGCCCACTTTGATTTGAAACGTGGTTTTTACAGCTAAATTTGAAGGCTAAATTTAAAAGGAAAGCGTTGCAAGAGATAAATTTAAGCTTACAAAAGGAAGCTCTAGTAAAAAGGCAAAGCGTGCGAACGAGGCTAGCGTTTTTGGTCATGGCAGTCCTGATTTTAGCGGCTGAAATTTACATAGCGATCTGCGTAAAGGGCGGTTTCGTGCGCCACTACGCGGGTGACGTTCTGGCCGTCATCTTGCTTTATGTTTTGACACGGGTTATTTTTAACGCGCCGCCTTTAAATTTGCCGTTTAAAATTTTCGCGTTCGCGGCAGCCTTGGAGCTCGCGCAGTATTTTGGCGCGGTGCAAATTCTAGGCGTAGAAAATAAAATTTTAAAGATAATGATCGGCGGGACGTTTGATCTTACCGATCT
>NZ_CALEDC010000002.1 GCF_937949835.1 uncultured Campylobacter sp. | reverse complement strand
AATAGAAAAATCTATTTTTTAAACCAAATTTAATAAATAAAATTATATTATTTCTTTAAGAATTAGGCATGCTTAGGATTAAATTTTATTAGGAAAGGACGGTTTGAAATGGAATTTCTTATTTTGACGCTATTTTTGATCAGCGGGCTTATATTATATTTTAAGCCGCAGAGGAAAAATCTAGCTACGGGCTGTGCGGCAGTCGGCTGCGTAATATTGATCGCGCTCGAGTTTTACGTAAATTTATGGGTCGTCGTGCCGGTAGGCAACTTTTAGGAGGGCAATATGCAAAATTTAGAACAAAATCAAATTCCCGCCGCTGAGCGAGGATTTTTTAACCTAATGTCGCTAGCCATCATCGCCCTCGTGGCGCTCCCGGTCGGTATAGCCTGTTTGATACTGGGTTTTGGCATGGGAGATAGCCCGTGCGTGATGTGCTGGTCGGAGAGGATCACGATGATAGCCATCAGTCTTATCGCGCTTTTTATCCTTAGATACGGTTTAAGACCAGGCTATGTCGCAGCGCTTTTACTGATGGCTTGCTGGGGGATATTCAACGGCTTTATCCATTATAGCCTTGACGGTACGTTCGGCGGCTACCTCGACATCAAGCAGGGCTTCGGGCTTGAAATTTTAGGTGCGCACACGCAGCTTTGGGTCGTCGTCATGGATTTTTGCGTAATCGCGTTTTTGGCGGTTATATTTTTATGTAGCAAAAATTTAGGCGAGATAATGCAAAAGAGCACGAGCGGCGAATACGGCGAGTTTTTGCGCTATCTGCCTCTCGGCAAGATTGCAAATTTAATCTTCATCGTCATCATAGCCGCAAACTGCGCGCAGGCTTTCATCGTCTCAGGCCCGCCGCCGTATCTGGGCTCTAGCACGCCGGCTAGACTAAGTCTTGATCCTGCAAAATGGTTTTGGGAAAAAGATCACTGGCAAAGCGCGCTTGATTTTAGATTCGATTGGAATCCGGAGCTTCCGGATCTGCCAAACTAAGGAGCAAAAAGATGAAAAAGCTGATAATTTTTACGGCGCTAGCGGCTCTGGCGTTTGGGTTTGAGTTTAATCTCGATAGCAAAGCGGGCGCGCTTGAGGGCGTGAAAGAGCTCGGTACGCCGAGTACGGAAGTGAGCTTAAGCTTACAAAACGACGCGCCGATTACGGGAGCGGACTACGACGCAGATAAAAAGCAGTTCGCGCTGGTTTCTAAAAATAACGAATTTTACGTTGCGGATGAAAATTTAAAGCCGCTTAGATACGGCAAGCACGATCGCCACTTTATAATGGAGATGGAAGCGACCGTAGGCGCGACGTGGTATAAAAATGAGCTCGGCATGATAAGCTTTAATAAAACTTTCGTATTTTATGAGCCTGCGGACGGGCTTAGTGCAGAGGAGCAAAACAGCCAGTGGAGGCACTTGAGCGAGGGCTGGGATAAATGGAAGCTAAACGATCTCGGCAACAAAGGGCGCTTCTCCACGCTTCGAGCAAAGCAGCAATATATCCTCGGCTGGGATTACGACGCGGCTGCGAATAAATTTATCGTTGCATCCGTGCCTAACGACGTGAGGGATTATTGGAGCGTGGCGGTGTTTGACGGCGACGATAAGATGATTTTGGAGGAATTTATTCCGCAAATCGGCTCAAATTTAAAGCTAAAAGAGAGCAGGAGCCTAGGCGAATATTACGTCACGGGCATCGACGCTCAGCCTGACGCCGTTTATCTTTTGAGTAAAAATTTCTCGACCATTTTAAAGTTAAATTTACAAACTCATAAGATTGAGGATGCATATAGCTTTAGCGGAGCGGCAAACGCGAGGGCGCTTGCTGTGAAGGACGGCAAATTTTATGTTTTTTCGCGCGAAGGCAAAGAAAATAAAGTTTTCATATACGATATGAAATAAAGCCCACATTTAAGGAGAAGAGATGCAAAGACGTTCTTTCTTAAAAGGCGCGGGAGCGGCTCTGGCTACGGCGGGAGCCTCTCC
>NZ_CALEDC010000001.1 GCF_937949835.1 uncultured Campylobacter sp. | reverse complement strand
CGCGTTTTTTTCAAAATTTCGCTTAGGATTGCGTAGTTTTTAAAATACAATAGATGCGCCAAAAAGAACAAATTCAGCGCCACAAAGGAGATCTGATAGACCGCGTTTTTGAAAAACAGCGACGCGCACCAAAGAAGCAGCAGCGTTAAAAATGTGATCCTCCAGCCGCTAAGTGCGCCGTTTTCGTAAAAAAATTTTTTCATATTAAACTCTCATAAACCTTTATCGTTTTTTCTACCATCTGCTCTAGGCTGAAGTTTTGCGAAACGTAGCCGTAGCCGTCAAATTTCAGCTCGCGCGCGGGGGCAAACAGCCCCGCCAGCGCCTGCGCGTCGCCCACGTCAAAAAAATATCCGTTTTCACCCTCTTTGATAATATCCAGCGCGCCGCCGTGACGGGTCGCTATCACCGGGCAATTCAGCGCAATCGCCTCAGCCATCGAGCGTCCAAAGCTCTCGGGCTTGCTCGAAGCGCTTACCGTGACCGATGAGAGCGAGTAAATCTCGGCTAGCTTGCTCTGCGAGCCCGTAAAAATTACGCGTTCGCCCAGTTCAAGCTCAGCTACAAGCGATTTTAGCTCGGAAAAATACTCGTCGCGATCCGCTCTCACGCCGCCTACGATCAAAATTTTAAGATTTTGTTCGCTTGCTAAAGCCGCGGCGCGAATCAGGGTTTTGTAATCCTTAATATGCGTGATGCGCCCAACGCTTGAGACGATGAAATCATCCTGCGCGAGGTTAAAATTCTGCCGAAATTCCGCGATGAAGCGCTCGTCTAAATTTTTGGGATTAAATTTTTCTAGATCGATGCCGCGCGGAATGATCGTGATCTTGGCTGCGTCTACGCCGTAGCTTCGCACTACGTGATCGCGCGCGTAGCCGCTAGGGCAGATGATCGCGTCCGCATCCGTCATGATTTTGCTGTAGAAATTTACGGAATTTATCCCATGTACGGTGCTTACGATCTTTGCACGCGGGCGAGCAAATTTAACCAGCCACGCCGGCACGCGTGAGCGGACATGCACGATGTCTGGAGAAATTTCGTTTAAAATTTTACGCAGCTTTAAAACGCGCGCCGGAGCGCTTAGGATATTTTTGGAGCAAACGTCGAGCTGCACGTGTACGCCGCCCTCGTTTTCTATCTTTGGCGCCAATTTGCCGCCGTTACTGATAACGAAATTTTCGATGCCGCGCCGCGCAAACTCCCTATTTAGCTCGACTACGCCGCGCTCGACACCGCCTTCGTTAAGCTCGGGCAGGATTTGCACGACCCTCATATTTTTATCTCCCCCACAAACGCCTTAAGATCGTACTTCGCAGTCTTTTTTAGCTTCGCGCTCTCGCTGTATCGCCTAGCATACCCCGTAGAAACGAGAGCATTTATAAAATCGTCAAATTTATTATGAGCGTCTTTGCGTTTTAAACTCAAAATAGCCACGTTCGCGCTCCCGTTAGATACGGCCTCGCTTATCATCGAGACGCTGTCCTCGCTGATAAAGACCCACTCGCACTGCGCCAAAAAATCGCCGATCGGATTTACGGGCTCGCGGCTATAAATCACGCTGTAATCCCAGCTGAGCTTTTCTAGCGCACTCTCGGTAGCCCGCGGCGTGCGCGGAGAGGTCGTTAGCGCAAACTCGCA